>CABZEG010000005.1 GCA_902524655.1 uncultured Alphaproteobacteria bacterium
ATATTTTCAGAGAAACCTGGCGGAACAACCGTTTCTGGCTCGTTACGAATATGTGACTTAGCTTCTATCTCAGTATTTGTTACTGGCGGGATTGGCGGAGTCCATAGAGATGTACAAGACAGCATGGATGTATCTGCAGACCTTCAAGCAATTAAAGAATCTAAAATAATAACAGTCTGCGCCGGTCCAAAGTCGATATTAGACATTTCAAAGACTTATGAGTATCTTGAAACTCTATCGGTCCCAGTATTTTCATACAGACAAAAAAACTTGCCCGCTTTTTGGTATCGGGATACCGGATTGCAGTCCACTCACCTTGTGGAGAGCCCAGAGGCAATAGCGAAAATTCACTCAATAGGCAGAAGCATTAATTCCCAAAGCGGTTTGTTGCTTTGTAATCCTATACCAAAAAAGTATTCTCTGGACCAATTATACTTAGAGCCAATAATATCAAAAGGGTTGAGGGAATTAAAGAAAGCTGATGTATTAGGAAAAGAACTTACTCCAAGTTTGTTAGAATATTTGGTAAAGAAGACGGATGGAGTAACACTTAGTTCAAATATTGAGCTCGTAAAAAATAATGCGATTCTTGGTGCAAAAGTTGCTAAAGCGTTAAACTTTGCTTAAAAAATTAGGAGCCTAAAATGGGTAGACTTTTTCAAAAATTACGACGAGATTTCCTAACGGGATTAGTTGTTTTAATACCAATAGTTCTTACAGTTTATCTGGTGTGGAGTGTTATTAGCTTTATTGACAAAGTGGTAATTCCAATTATTCCTCCTAAATATAATCCTTTAGAATTGTTTGAAATTTATATACCTGGCTTAGGTGTTTTTATATTCTTGATTGCTACTACTATAATTGGATCTTTGGCATCAGGATTTTTTGGAAGACAGGCAATTTCATTAGGCGAAAAGATTCTTTCACGAACTCCAATCATAAGCACGATTTACAACTCCATCAAACAGATTATTCAAGCTGTTTTTAAGCTTGATGGTACTAATTTTAAGCAACCTTGCCTTGTTGAGTACCCAAAAAAAGGCGTTTGGGCTGTAGCCTTTATCTCAACAGAAACGTCTGGAGAAATTAAGCAAAAAATTAATCTTGGCTCTCTTGTTACAGTCTTTTTGCCTACCACACCGAATCCAACATCCGGATTTATGTTATTTATTCCTAAAAATGATATAATCCTTCTTGATATGTCCGTAGAAGATGCAGCAAAACTTATAATTTCTGCCGGACTGGTAATGCCAAAGAAAAAATAAAAAAAAAGTTGGATTTTTTTTATTTTTAAGTAAAATGATAAAACTGCTCGATAGGTTTCTTGCCTGTATGAAACCTGCCTCAATAACTAGCGCCTTCTTAAGAGGGCGCTTTTTTTTTGAGAAAATTTTCTAATTTTTTCAATACGCTATAGGAAATATTTAAAGGATTTCCATTGCCCGTAATGATTAAAAGTTTTTCGTTGGAGGGCTTTATATTTTTTTTGTCTGATTCTATAAAAGTTAATAACCCCTTTACGTTCGTTATTTTCCCTTCCCTGAATTTAATGACCATTCCTTTTTTTCCATATTCTAATAGCTCAATATCAAGTAACTTACACTTTTCTTTAATCTTAAGAATGTTTGCCAAGTTAATAATATCCTGCGGTAATTTTCCAAATCTATCTATTAATTCCGCAAGTAAAGACTCTAATTGCACTTGGTTATCTGAATTTGATAGTCTGCGATAAAAACTTAATCTTAAAGATGCATCTGTAATATAGCTTTCGGGTATTCTTGCACTAGAAGGAATTCTTATTACCGGCGACCAGTTTTCTTCAAAGTTAGAGCTCTCTCCATTAATCTTGCTTAACTTCAAAGAATTAATCATTTTCCGTAACATATCTTGATATAAAGAGACACCGATATCATTCACTTGACCAGTTTGCTCTTCACCTAAGATATTTCCTGATCCTCTCATTTCTAAATCTTGAGAAGATAGTGTAAAGCCAGATACTAATGAGTTTAGCTCATTTATTAAGTCCAGACGTTTTTTGGCAGATTCTGTAAGTGAGGAGTTTTCTTTTGTAACAAGATAGGCAAAGGCTCTTTTATTAGAACGTCCAACCCTACCTCGTATCTGATATAATTGACTTAAACCAAATAACTCTGCTCTATAAATGATAATCGTATTTGCTTTTTTAATATCAAGCCCACTACCAACAATATTCGTCGAGACAAGTAGATCGTACTCTCCATAGTAAAAAGCTGAAATCGTTTTTTCTAAGTTTTTATTGCTGGTTTTTCCTGTCGCAATCATATATTTCACTTCGGGAAGGAAATTATTGAGAAAAGCCTCTACTGTGCCTATATCTTTTATCCTAGGTACAACAAAAAATACCTGCCCATCTCTCTTGATTTCTCGCATTATCGCAGACCTTAAAGTGCCTTTATCGAACTCAATAACATTTGTTTCGATAGGCATTCGATTTTTTGGAGGAGTATTTATCAGCGAAAGATCTCTAATTCCTGAGAAAGCCATTTGTAGGGTCCTAGGTATTGGCGTAGCTGATAGAGTTAACACATGAACATCTGGAAAAATAGACTTTAATTTCTCCTTTTGATCAACTCCGAAGCTTTGTTCTTCATCGACAATTACTAGACCGAGGTCATCAAACTTGAGCTTACTATTGATGACACTGTGGGTTCCAATCAGAATGTTGATATCACCATTTGAGAGACCTTCTTTTATTTCAGTTACCTCTACTATCTTTGTCAATCGAGAAAGCATCTTTATTTTAACGGGGTAGCTTTCAAAGCGCTTACGGAAAATTTCTGTATGCTGTTTAGCGAGAAGCGTTGTTGGGGCTGCCAGAACTACTTGTCTATAATCTGCTACCATTATAAAGGCTGCTCTTATTGCGATCTCCGTTTTTCCAAAACCTACATCACCACAAATCAACCTATCCATGGGATTTCCTGCATCTAAATCATTGATAACATCATTTATTGCGTTTAGCTGATCGGGTGTTTCTTCGTATTGAAATCGATCACAAAATTCTTTAAAGAGGTCGTTTTGTATAGAAACCTTTTTCGTATTCACAAGCTTTCTTTCTGCAGCCACTTTTATCAATTTCTCAGCAATTAATTTAATTTTATTTTTGGCTATCCCCTTTCTCATCTGCCAGTTTGCAGAACCTAGCTTATCAAGCTTGGCTTCAGAAAGACCTAACGGTGATATAAGTTCAATATTTTCAACAGGTAAAAATATTTTGTCAGAGTCCTTGTAGTTAATTTCAAGAAAATCGTTCCTTACACCATTGACCTCAAGATTTTTGAGACCTATAAACCTCCCAATTCCATAGTCAATGTGAACTACTAGGTCATTTACACTTAAGGAGTTTAAATCCTCAAAAACAGCTGTCACATTACGAAGCTTTGTTGCTCTGCTACCTCTTAATTTGCCTCCAAAAATTGCTTTTTCAGTTATTATTTCAAATGAAGGAGTACAGAAACCTACATCTATTTTAGAAACCGCGTAGTAGATCTGCCCAGACGCACCATATGCCTCGTTAATATTTTCTATTTTCCTTTTAACACTTAAACCATGCTCTTTTAAAACACTAAGAAGTCTTTTTATTGAACCATCCGAATGACCAGATAATATTATGTTGCGTCTTTTTACTCGCTGGTTTATGTACTTCACAACTTCTGTAAAAAGAGATATGTCTTCTTTATTTCGTTCTACCGCAAAGTCTTTTGTGGACAAATATATCGTTTTTAATTTATCAGTTACAAGCCTATCAATTTTTTTAATACCATAAAAATTAATAGCCTCAGTAAATGCCGATAGGGACATGTAATGCAATGAGGGCTCTAACAATGAGATTTTGTTTTTATTTTCATTGATAACATTCAGATCAAAATTTCTAATTTCAACTATCTGATCCCATTTCTTCTCTATCATTTCTTTCAAGTCACCATCAAATGAAAGAGTAGCTTTGTCCAGAACTGAAAATATCGGCTCAAGATTTGTTTTAAATAGAGGTAGCCAATGCTCTATTCCTTCAAACAGAATTTTTTCTGAAATTTTATTATAAACTTTATCGTCCTTTGGTACTACTCCAATAGCTCTTCGGTAATTCTGCCTAAATATATTGACAGATTCCTCATCCATTACCATCTCAGACACAGGCAATATATCAACAAGCTTAAGAGATCCATTTGACCTCTGGCTTGATGGATCAAAAGTGCGTATTTTTTCTAATTTTTCCCCAAAGAAATCGAGCCTCACAGGATATTTTAAATCGGGAACGAAGACATCTAATATACCTCCCCTTAATGCAAATTCCCCTATTGAATATACATTTGACTGTCTTGAATATCCAAGTTTTTCAAGCAACTTTATAAGGCTCACCAAGTTTACTTTTTGATTAATCTTTAGGAAAAAATTTTTTTTAAGAATGTCTTGAATAGGAACAATTTTCTGAAGTACGCTATCAATCGATAACAAAAAAATTTTCCGGATTTCTCTTTGTCTTTCCAAAAGCCTAAGTGCGCTAAACCTTCTAGCAATAATCTCTTTCCTAGGAGAAATATTACTGTAAGGCAAACAATCCCATGAGGGATATGTGACCACGTCAACATCCTTATTAAAAAATTTGATCATATCTGAAAACTGTTTCAACTCTCCTTCGCGACCGAGAATATGTATATGGGTTAATATTTCGGAGTTTTCAAATATCTTTGATAAAGAAAAAGCTCGGAATTCCTTAGTATAATTTTCCATAATCTTTAATCCATCAATTTCTCTAACAAAGTTATTGCTGATTAAACGAATAAAAACTACAATTAATTATTATTTTTATTAGCGGCTAGGACCATCATGGTATTAAGTAGCTTTCCGTATAGAAGAGGAAGAAGATTAAGACAGAATAAAGGTATTAGGCTCTTAGTGGAGGAAATGAGCTTAAGAAAATCTGATTTGATTTGCCCTATATTCTTAAGAGAGGGAAGCAATATTATAGAAAGTATTCCCTCTATGCCCGGAGTAAATAGGTATTCAATAGATAAACTTATTCCTTATGTAGAAACGCTAATTAGCTCTGGGATATTAGCAGTATCTCTATTTCCATTAACACCCACTAGTAAAAAGTCATCTAATTGTCAGGAAGCATGGAATTCAGAAAACTTGGTAAATACTGCTACTAGGAAATTAAAAAAAAATTTTCCTGAACTTATTGTTATGCTTGATGTAGCGCTCGATCCTTATAATTCAGATGGCCATGATGGTCTTCTATTAGACGGGAAAATAAATAATGATGAAACCTTAGTAGCATTAGAAAGGCAAGCGTTGATTCAAGCAGAAGCTGGGGCAGATATACTGGGCCCTTCTGATATGATGGATGGAAGGATAAAAAAAATAAGAACTGCCCTGGAAGCTAATGGTTTTAGTGATACACTAATTATGTCATACGCGGCAAAATTTGCCTCAGCTTTCTATGGACCATTCAGGGAAGCAGTTGGAGCACAAGGACTACTTAAAGGAGATAAAAAAACGTACCAAATTGATCCGCCTAATATAGAGGAGGCAATAAGGGAAGTTGGGGAAGATATCAACGAGGGGGCAGATATGGTCATGGTCAAGCCTGGAATGCCATACTTAGACGTTATATCAGAAGTTAAGCGAAGATTTAAATTTCCAACTTTTGCTTATCAAGTTTCAGGAGAATACTCCATGTTAATGGGGGCAATCGAGAACAATTGGCTTGACAGAAATAGCACAATAATTGAAAGCCTTACTAGCTTTAAAAGAGCTGGATGTGATGGTATTTTAACATATTTTGCACTTGACGCCGCTAAAATAATGGAGAAAGGTGGTTGACTTTATAAATGCTTTTGAGATCACTAAGAAAAAAGACACTCGCGGGGACTTTACTGATATTAATTACCATTTTTGTTCAATCGTGTCAGGGTATAGATAAAAGTAATAGTGGCAGCATTATCAATAGAGATGCAGAACTCGTATTACAAACTCTATTTGAGATCGATCCCGACACAATAAGCATATACAAAAATGCGCCCGCAACTCTTATTATACCGAGAATTACAAAAGCAGGACTTGTCTTAGGAGGATCATATGGGGAGGGAGTATTAAGGATAAATGAAGCTCCAGTTGATTATTACTCATTGGCATCTGCTTCATATGGCTTACAGATAGGAGCTCAACAATATTCCAATATTATTTTTTTTATGACAGAAGAAGCGTTGCAGAAGTTCAGAGTTAAAGATGGTTGGGAACTAGGAGCTGATGCGGAAGTTGTTTTTAAAGATAAAGGCTACTCGATAGGAGTTAGCTCAAAAACGATTTCTAGTCCAATCTATGCTGTAGTTTTTGATCAAAAAGGTCTGTTAGCAGGAACCTCATTAGTAGGGGCCAAGTTTTCAAGATTAATTAGATGATTTATTTATCAAACCTCAGTAATAGGCTAGAGGTATCATATTTTGCTCCACCTTGTCCTTGAACTTCTGCGTAGAATTGATTGACAATTGAAGTTATTGGCAATGATATATTATTATTGCTTGCGTGAGCAAGACATATTCCAAGGTCTTTTCTCATAAGTTTTACAGCAAAACCAAAATCAAATTTACGGTCAACCATAGTCTCTCCTCTATTGCTGAGCTGCCAACTACCCGCTGCACCTTGAGAAATCGCGCTCAGCACCTTCTTGGTATCCAACCCACTTTTTTCCGAAAATGATATTCCTTCAGACAGAGCTTGGATAAGCCCAGCAATGCAAATTTGGTTAACCATTTTGGCTATTTGTCCTTTTCCTGGACCCCCAATTAAAGTGATATTTTTTGCATACGTTGCGATAATTGATTTTATCTTATCAAAACTTGAGATTTCTCCACCAATCATCACGGAAAGCTCTCCTTTTATAGCACCAACTTCTCCTCCCGAGACGGGAGCATCTAAAAACTGAATATTGTAAGCTTTAGCTTTCTCAAAAAGCTCAATTGCAATATCAGAAGACGTAGTAGTATGATCGACAAATAGGCTTCCAGCTTTCATAGCTGAAAAAGCTTTATCCGGTCCAATAGTAATTTCTCTTAAGTCTGCGTCATTGCCAACACAACTAAAAACTATATCGCTATCTTTAACAGCATCCTTCACTGAGGTAGCAAAACTTCCGCCGTGCAATTTAACCCACATTTTTGATTTTTTCTCTGTTCTATTAAAAACCATGACGTCATAACCCTCTTTTGAGAGATGTCCTGCCATTGGGAAGCCCATTACCCCTAATCCAATAAAGGTTATTTTTTTCATAACTTAATCCTAAATAATTTAACAATCCGTGTAGTATAATATAATCTGGTTTTGAAAAAAGTTGATATAATGAAAATAATCATAAAAGCGCTGCCTTATTTTTTATTGGTATTAATCTTAACTTCTATTCTAATTATAGGATTTTTCTTTTATCTAAGTTATCAGTCCCTACCAAACTACAGTAAGACGTTGTTTTCTTCTGATATAACCTCAAAGATACTAATAAAAACGGACCTACACGCAGTTCCGCATGTCACAGGATACAGCGACGAAGAAACGTTTTTCGGATTAGGTTATGTTCATGCACAAGAACGACTTTGGCAAATGACATATCTCAAACGTCTATCCCAGGGCCGAATATCTGAAATTAATGGCCCTGATACAGTACTGCTAGACTCATTCATGAAATCTTTGGGTCTACAAAAACTGGCTAAACAGATATTTCAAAATTTACCTACAGACTTAAAGAAAATTTTATCATTTTATTCAAAGGGAGTTAATCTAAGATTGAAAGAAATTGAGGTTCAAGGGTTAGGGCGTGGATCTCCTGAGTTTTTTTTTATTTCACCAAAGGTGACTCCATGGAGCCCGATAGACAGTTTGGCTATATTCAAACTTGTTGAATTTATGTCTTCAAACAAGGCTTTGATGGAAATAGAACTCACATCTTTAGTTTTTTCTAAAATCGATGAAGGCAAGCTTGATCATCTAATAAAAGATTCAACCTATTTACGTTCCAAACTAAATGAAGTTGATGCTAAATTAAAAGAACAAAAACTTAACAGACATAGAGAACAATTTTTCGATGATAATAGTAACTTTTTTGCACCCCAGCACGCAGGATTTTATTCAAACGTGTTAGCAGCAGATGGTAGCAGGACAGCTTCAAAAAAATCTTTATTATTAGCAAATTTATTCCTACCTCTGACTTCACCATCACTATGGATGCTAGCCCATCTTGATCTTAAAGAAACCTCAGTAGTAGGCGCAACAATTCCAGGTGTGCCAGTTATATTTTCTGGAAAGAATGACAAATTAGCATGGGGAGCTTCATTTTCATTTGCAGATGACCAGGACCTATATTTTGAAAAATTGAACCCAGAAAATAAAAATGAGTACCTTTCGCCTTCAGGTTATAAAAAGTTTTCTACTAAAAAAAAATTAATTAAAGTCAAAAATAGCGCTACGGTAAGGTTCCCAGTTAGACAAACTGACACTCGAGTAATCATTCCTCATGAACTATATAAAATGGAAAAAATTGTTCCAAATGGATTTTTGGTTTCTTTGGCTTGGACCGGATTTAAAGAAAACGATAAGACATTGGAAACTTTTATACGCTTAATGTCTGCTAAAAACATTGCTGAATTTAAAGCTGATATGTCTTCAAACAATAGCTTCAATTTGATTCTAGTTATTGCAGATGAAAAGGAGGTCAAATCAGTTCTTATCGGAAATGTACCTAAAAGAAAAAAAGAACATGAGACGAAAGGACAGATAGTTACACCTGGATGGAAAATTGAAAATCAATGGGGTTTCAATGTAACAGAAAAAAATCAGTATGTTTTTAATGACAACAAGGGGTTCGCTTTAAATACCAATAATAGATTTTCAGAAAAAGCATTCCCAAATCATGTAAGTTTTAATTGGGGTGATGACCAGAGACTACTAAGAGCAACGAAAATGATCAATAATAGGGAGTTCCATAGTTTAGAAAGTTTCAAAGAACTGCAGAATGATTTTATTTCAGAGCCAGCTCGTACGTTGTTACCACTAATGGGCAAAGAACTCTGGTTTCAATATGACTATAATGATCCAGATGACATAAATTCAATAAAGAGTCGCAGTTTAGAACTTTTGACCAATTGGAACGGTGATATGATGACTGGTTCACCAGAGCCACTTATTTATTCAACTTGGGTTGAAACTTTTAAAGAAATGCTTCTTGAAGATGAATTAAATTTTAATTCTTTTTCGGCCGACATATTCAGTCCTTTGTTTTTAGAAAAAGTACTGAGAGATTATGAAAATGCGGGAACTTGGTGCGACATAAAACATTCTAATAAAATTGAAACATGTACAGAATTATCTAAAAAATCACTTACAAAAAGCCTTCGAGAATTAAAGGACCAATATGGATCAGATATTGAAAAATGGAGATGGGGCAAAAACGTCACGATAAAACATCCTCGGTTTTCAGTAGACGGCATCCTTATACCAAAGTTTTTACAAGAAATAACTAATGAAGTTCCAGGAAATACCCATACATTAAATTCAACAAAGTTAATTGACATATCTAATAATAAGGTAGCAAAAGCTAGCTCGTTTAAGATGATAATTGACTTTTCGGCCCCAAGTAAAAATATGTTTATTCTTTCTTCCGGGCAAAGTGGCCACTTAATCTCCAAACACTATGATGATCAAACAAGCCTTTGGAGAAACGGTAATTATCTGTATTTATCTGGTACTAAAGGTTTAGTTTTAGGAGGATCAAAAGGCGAAACAGAAATCTACCCAATATCATCCGAATAGCTTTTTACATTTTTTCAAAGATTGTATGAGGGTATCTATTTCTTGTTCCGTATTATACAAAGCGAGGCTTGCTCTACAAGTCGCTGGCACCCCAATAAAATTCATTAAAGGTTGAGCACAATGGTGGCCAGACCTTACCGCAACTCCATTTGCATCTAATATCGTAGCTATATCATGAGCGTGAGCACTTCCTTCCATAGAGAAGGAAAAAATAGCTACATTATCTTTGTGAAAACAATGTTTAACTAACCAGTCTAGCTTATCTAACTCTGTTCTTGCATACTCTGAAATCGCCATTTCATATTTTAAAACGGCCTGTCTGTCTAAATCTTGGACGAAGTCTAACGCTGCACCAAGTCCAATAACTTCAGCGATTCCTGGGGTTCCTGCTTCAAATATAAAGGGTGATTGGTTATACGTTACATTTTCTTTTGAAACATTCTTTATCATCTCTCCACCGCCAATAAATGGAATCATTTCAGCTATTCTCTTTTTATTAACGTAAAGCACACCAGTTCCAGTTGGTCCATAAAGTTTGTGGCCTGTAAATGTATAAAAATCACACCCGATAGCTGCCACATCAATTTCTAAATGAACAACCGCTTGAGATCCGTCTAGTACTGTTATAATACCTCTTTCCGCGCACTCTTTACAAATTTTCTTTACATCAAGTATTGAGCCAAACACATTAGACATATGCGTTATACATATCATTTTAGTTTTTGAAGAAATTTTTGGCTCTATCATATCAAACGATATTTGACCCTTCTCATCCGGATCAACCCAAACTAGTTTTACACCTTTTCTAGATCTTAAAAAATGCCACGGA
Source organism: uncultured Alphaproteobacteria bacterium (assembly GCA_902524655.1). GTDB lineage: Bacteria > Pseudomonadota > Alphaproteobacteria > Rhodobacterales > Rhodobacteraceae > CACIJG01. Next base: position 10,670 of record CABZEG010000005.1, read on the forward strand.
ACAATATTGGCATGATGCTCTAATGTAGATATGATAATTTCATCTCCTGACTTGAGGTTTTGATTAGCCCAACCATATGAAACCAGATTTAATGCTTCGGTGGAGCCCGAAGTAAATATAATTTCCTCATGAGAAGTAGCTCCTAAAAATTTAACAGCCTTGTCCCTTACTGCCTCATATTTCTCAGTGGCAATATTCGACAAATAATGCAGCCCTCGATGAACATTTGCATATTCATTTTTATAACAGTTTTTTACGGTTTCTATTACTGAAATAGGCTTCTGAGAGGATGCCCCATTATCTAGGTAAACTAGAGGTTTATCATTTACCTTTTTAGAAAGTATCGGAAATTCTTTCCTAAATTCTACCACGTCAAACATTCGGCAAATCACCAACTAATAAAAATTGCATAATAGATATATATATCATAAATAGAAAGCCCATGGTTAGTGAGACAGTTATGGCTCCCAGAAAAGCAGTTAATAACACGCTCTTAAAGCTATATAGTATTGACACTACAGAAGACAATGCCCATATAAACCACAACACCTCAAAGAACCTAAAGATATAGTATAAATCAAATGAAATAAATAGAAAAACTAACTGAATAAATTTAAAGAAAAAGGTTGCTAGAAATATAAATAGGACGTTTTTTCCTAACTCTTCTATACTTACCTTTTTATTGGAAAAGTTACTAAAAAATAAAATAGAGACTATCACAGTTATTATAAAAATTAATTCAAAGGCGAACATACTAAAGGGATTGAAGATAAACGATAATGAGTTATTTTCAAGTAATTTTGAGGCATTCTCAGATGACTTAAAGAATAGCCTTTCTAACAAGGAGTTTAAGAGAGAGGTTATGGCTGCGATAAAAACAGCGCCCTCTAGTACAGAACTTAGTTTTAATTTTATTGGGCTTAATGCATCTGGCAAATTTACCGGCCTTCTGAGAGCTATCTTGAGTGTATGTTTCAAGTCCATTAGCTTTCAAGTTCCTGAGCTAAAATTTATAAGAACAACGGGTACAAAATACAAACTGGTCATAATCAAAGTGAAAAGGTTTCTATCCTTAAAATTTGAAACAAAACTAACAATTCGCGAGAAAATATACACTATAATTAGCTCTGAGAGAATGACAAGCACAAGCTCTATAGCTCCAGTTGTGAATATTTTTGCAATGCTTGCAACTAGAATTACTAAAGTTGATAAAGAAAGAGACCAAAATAAAGCTAATCTAGTTTGAAAACCCGAGGAAACAGATCCAAACATTTTCAATATCAAGTGAAGAATAAAGCCCAAAAGATACATAAATATAGGAAGAAAAAAAAGGTAGGAGACGACAACAGCTGTTATAACAGATAGGTAAGGATCCTCCTGAACTTGACCGGTTACTTCTATTAATTGTGACAGTAGCAGCATTAAACAAGTAAAATACAAAAGGGGTAGCAATTGGCTTTCTTTATCGCGTAGTTCAAATTGCTGATCAATAGAAGCATCAAGGTCACTGAATGCTGAGATTATAGCTGTAAAGAACCCTTTGTTAATTTTTAACTGTTTATTCATGAAAATAGCTTGAGGTCCAAACATCAATATAGTTACTCAGCTCTGATTTAATACTTTCATCTTCAATCTCATCTAAGGCCTCCGAAATAAACGCGGTTATTAGCATTTCTTTAGCTTTATTCCTATGTACACCTCTACTCAGTAAATAAAATAGGCTTTCTCTATCTAGGGAACTGGACGTCGATCCATGAGAGCAAATTACATCATCAGCATAAATCTCGAGTTCTGGCTTACATAAAAACTTAGAGTTTTCGTTAAGCAAAAGAGACCTACTAGATTGATAGCCGTCGGTCTTTTGTGCTTCGGGCGCAACATAGATTTTACCTCGTACTATTGAAGTGCTATCATTTTCTAATACTGATTTAAAAACTTGCCTACTTTTACATTCAAAAGCATTATGATTTATTAACACATTTTCGTCACTAAAATGATGTTTTTTATTTATTAGACTGACGTTCGCAATTGAAGTGTTTATACCTGGTCCATTTAGATGCAATTCAATCTCATTTCTTGTAGACTTAGTATTTAATCTCAGTCCAAAGTGATTAAAGGTTGATTTTTCAGCCATGTCACAAAATTTATGAGAAATTTTAGGAAAAATATTATTTTCTCCAGTTAAATCTAAATAATTTAACTTAGCATTTTCATCTAAGTAAATTTCGGTTACTGAATTGAAAACAGATAGATTATTTCCTGTTTCTATAATTGTAGCTTCTACACCTTTTTTAACAATAATTAGGTTTCTTTGGAAGCAATTGAGTATAGACTTATTAGTTTTATTATGTATTACAAGCGGCTTTTTAGAACTCTCTGACAAACTGAGAGCATAACCAACTTTGGGATTGAGGCTATTATCTCTGGCCAAAGGTCTAGGAACAAGTTTTTGGGACTTTTCTTCAAGCTTACCAAAATAGTTTTTTGTGAAGGAATCTTCATCAGCAATTTCGTCCATAATGCTTGAAATTTTATAGCTTTTGTCACTAGCTAATTCCATGATATCACCATCAATAGTCAGTTCAGGTTCATGTATATAGGTTCCTTTCAGATTAATTAGGTCCGTTTCAGAAATTTCTTGAACAAGATCTGAAACTATATCCAAGTTACTTTTTCTCCAATATTCGGATCTACGATTGACTTTCTCAATTCTTGCACCGTCACGTTTTAATTCTCGACTTAAAGAATCATACCAACGACTTGTATTTGCATTGATCAATGTTTTCCCTTACCTAATTGTAAGAAATCTTTATATCCTGTCTCCTCAACATGAAGAGCGAGAGTTTTGTCACCAGTTTTTACTATTCTTCCATCTACCATGATGTGAACAAAATCAGGCACTATATAATTCAGAAGTCTTTGATAATGGGTGATAACCAGAAACGAACGGGAAGATGATGAAAAGTTATTTACTCCTCTAGAGACTAACTTCATAGCGTCAACGTCCAACCCGCTATCTGTTTCATCAAGGATTACAAATCTGGGCTCAAGTAAACACATTTGTAAAATTTCATTGCGTTTTTTTTCTCCTCCCGATGCACCAACATTAACCGGCCGTTTCATCATTTCGTCACTAATTTCTAAATCTTTTGCTATGCCTCGTACAAGCTTCAAAAAGTCTGCTGCATTGAGCTCTTCTTGACCTCTTGTTTTTCTTTGTGAATTTAATGCGGTTCTGAGAAAATTCATATTACCAACTCCAGGTATTTCTATTGGATATTGAAATGCCATAAAAATTCCAAGCGCAGCTCGTTCCTCTACCTCAGCCTCTAGCAAATCACTTCCGTCAAAATTTACAGTACCATTATCAATAATGTATCCATCTTTCCCCGCCAGAACACTCGACAATGTCGATTTCCCGGACCCATTTGGTCCCATTATAGCATGCACTTCGCCTGGTTTAATGGAAAGTGATAAACCCTTAATTATCTGTTTTTCTTCTTCTTCCAAAGAAACTTTTAAATCATCGATGTTTAACATATTAGCCAACGGAACCCTCTAAAGAGATTGCAACTAATTTTTGTGCCTCCATTGCAAACTCCATTGGGAGAGCTTGTAATACCTCCTTACAAAACCCATTCACGATCAACGCTACAGCATCTTCTTCTCCAATTCCCCTTTGCATACAATAAAAGAGCTGATCTTCGTCTACCTTTGACGTTGTGGCTTCATGTTCAGCTCTCGCGCTACTATTATTTACCTCAATATAGGGAACAGTATGCGCTCCACATTTATTGCCGATGAGTAGACTATCGCATTGAGTAAAATTTCTTGAGTTTTGTGATCTACCCCCAATTTGTACAAGTCCTCTATAGGTGTTTTGCGCTTTTCCAGCACTAATTCCTTTGGATACAATTCTACTATTTGTGTTCTTTCCAAGATGTATCATCTTAGTGCCGGTATCGGCCTGTTGCATGTTATTGGTGATAGCTATTGAGTAGAACTCACCAGACGAGTTATCACCTTTTAAAACACAAGACGGATATTTCCAGGTTATTGCAGATCCGGTCTCTACCTGTGTCCACATGACTTTGGAATTTCTACCCCTACAATCAGCACGTTTAGTAACAAAGTTGTAAATACCTCCAACCCCGTTCTCATCGCCCGGAAACCAATTTTGTACTGTAGAATATTTAATTTCCGCTTCGTCAAGGATCACTAGCTCTACAACGGCAGCATGCAACTGGCTTTCATCCCGTTGTGGCGCAGTACACCCTTCCAAATAACTTACGTAGGAGTTGTCGTCTGCTATAATCAATGTTCTCTCAAATTGTCCAGTGTTTTCAGCATTTATTCTAAAGTAGGTCGACAACTCCATAGGACATCTTACTCCTTTAGGAATGTACACAAACGATCCATCAGAAAAAACAGCAGCATTGAGGCAAGCAAAAAAGTTGTCTGATATTGGTACAACAGATCCTAGGTATTTCTTAACTAAGTCAGGGTATTCCTTTATCGCTTCTGATATTGAACAAAATATAACCCCAGCAGATTTTAATTCTTCTTTAAAGGTTGTCCCGACCGAAACACTATCAAAAACCGCATCAACCGCAACCCTGCGATTTTCTGACTTATCTTCAGGATTTTCTTCAATTACACCAGCGAGTTTCTTTTGCTCGGTTAACGGAATTCCGAGCTTTGAGTAGGTTTCAAGAAGTTTTGGATCTACTTCATCTAAGCTTTTTGGCTTTTCTTTCATATTGGCAGGTCGAGCATAATAATACTGATCTTGAAAGTCGATTTCTGGGATTTTTAACAGCGCCCAATCGGGCTGTTTAAGTTTCTTCCATCTGTTAAATGCCTTTAGTCTCCAATCGAGCATCCACTTAGGTTCATTATTCTTTTTTGATATAAGCTTAACAATATCTTCATTTAATCCTAAAGGAGCATACTCCGTTTCTATATCTGTTGAGAACCCATATTTATAGGTATCCCCAACGGATTTTACTGTTGAAAGAGTTTCCTTATCAATTACGTCCCTTACCTCATAGTTATCTGTCATTTAAATAGATTCCCTGCATTTTTATGTCTTGAATATAATTGTTTCCATGAGAAAATAAAGGCTTCAATATCACTTTTTTTTGTATTGGGGCCTAAGGATATCCTTAGAGAACAACTTGCTAAATCTTCTCCGTATCTCATCTCCTTTAATAGACTTATTTCACTTAATTTTCCTGACGAACATGCCGTACCCGATGAAACACTGAAACCTTCAAGGTCTAAAGCAATTACTTGGCTTTCGCCTTTCCAACCAGGGGTAATAATGCAGGATGTATTCGGTAGTCTATTTTCTTTTTCGCCAACGATTATCGAGTCTTTTGAGATTTCTCTTATTTCATTCTCTAGCATATCTCTTAAAATCTTAATTTCTTGCCATACACCGTCTTCAACTAGTTTAATAGAGTAGGCTAAAGCTTCAGAAAATGCAGCAATAAGCATAAAATTTTCGGTCCCTGCTCTCAATCCAAATTCTTGATTTCCACCTAAAATTGTGGATTCGATCGAGTCCTCCTGTTTTACGAAAAGTACACCTACCCCTTTTGGTCCACAAACTTTGTGCGAAGCCAAGAAAAATGCTTGAGGCTGGATCTCACTAAATTTGAGATCTATTTTTCCAATAGCTTGAACTGCATCAGTGCACGCTATGTTTTTGGGAACATTTTGTAATATACCGGTCTCAGAGTTAGCAATTTGCAAAGCCTGGTTATTTTCAGAAGTATTTGAAGAAACTAAACCATTTTTCTCCAACGGTATAGACACATCACACCACATCTTTACACAATCGTGTTCAATAGCTGAACATTCCAATCTTTTATTATGTAAAAATAGCGCCGCAGACTCCGATGCGCCGGATGTAAAGATTATTGTACCCCTATCTAGACCTAGAAGGTTCATAACATCATCTCTTGAACGTTCAATTATATTTCGCGCCTCTCTTCCTTCAAAGTGAACTGAGCTCGCATTACCAATCAAATCCAGATTTGAAATTAGGCTTTTCCGGGAATTTTCGCACAATAGGGCGCTTGCATTCCAATCAAAGTAACGTCTGCCATTTTGTAAGAGCGTCATTAAGCTTGTGCAAAACTTGATACTGCTTGACATGGCTCCATAGAGTCAGAGGCCACGTCTTCTAATGAGATATTATGTAAAAATAGGTAAACTTGAGATGAAAACTGTTCCCAAAATTTTTCAGTTAAAACTAGCTCAAAAGGTTTTGGTACAATATTTGTTTCAATTTTATCGTTAATAGAAATTGCAGCGAAATTCTCATCAACGGCTTCCATAATGTCATGAATCCTTATATTCTTTGGATGAAAATTTAAGCTAAATCCGCCTGATGCCCCTCTTACAGCCTTCACTAACCTTGCCTTACGCAATTTCATAAAAAGTTGTTCAAGGTAAGTTTGGGAAATGCCAGTTTCATTGGAAATCTCAGACACGGATACATTTGAGTTAAAATCTTTTCTAGCAATGTATGCCATCGCTATCAAAGCGTATTTACCTTTTGTGCTCAGTCTCATGGTTTAAAACAACAAATAAAATTTAATTTATATTTAAAATAGCTTGACTTACAGGTCAAGCAATTAGTAACTGTTGTTCATCATTCAAAAAAGGAACTTCAATGCCAGAAGTTATTATTTCAGGTCCAAACGGTAGGTTAGAAGGAAGATTTCACCCTCAAAAAAATGAAAATGCTCCCGTTGCGATCATTCTGCATCCACACCCCAAGTTCGGTGGCACCATGAATAACAAAGTTGTGCACAATCTTCACTACTGTTTCTTTAACCTTGGATTTACCTGTTTAAGATTTAATTTCAGGGGGGTAGGCAAAAGCGAGGGAGAATTTGACGATGGGTTGGGTGAGCTGGCAGATGCTGCGTCGGCCTTAGATTTTCTGCAAACACAAACTCCCAACTCAAGTGCTTGTTGGGTTGTAGGTTTCTCCTTTGGTTCATGGATAGGAATGCAACTTTTGATGAGAAGACCAGAGATTAGTGGTTTTATATCGGTTTCTCCTCCAGCCAATTCATATGACTTTAGTTTTTTGGCTCCCTGCCCTTCTTCAGGATTGATTATTAATGGTAGTCTGGATCGTCTTGTCCCTCCCTCTGATATAAAGGGCTTATCAGACAGATTGAAACTTCAAAAGGGAATCCAAGTTGCTCATAAAGAAATTGAAGGTGCCGACCATTTTTTTACCAGTTTTGAAGAAGAAATGACAAGAGCGGTTAAAGAGTACCTTGCCTCAAGGTCAGATATATAAGTTAATGTAGGCTAATGTTAAAAAGCAATCTCCTCAATAATTTAAATAGCCGTGGCTTTATTAATGACTGTACTGACTTAAAAGCGCTTGATATCTTATTGAACACTTCAAAAGTAACCTGTTATATTGGGTACGACGCTACTGCCTCCTCCCTTCATGTAGGCCATCTTATGAATATAATGATGCTAAGATGGTTTCAAAAAGATGGACACAGAGTTATTACTTTACTGGGAGGCGGAACAACTAAGGTAGGGGATCCATCATTCAGAAAAACAGAAAGACCGATAATAAGCGATGAAACAATAGATTCTAATTTATTAAGTCTTAAATCAATTTTTTCAAAATATTTAAAATTTACTTCTGATTTCCCCGGTGCAATTATGCTGAATAATGATGAGTGGTTAAGCAAGCTAAACTACTTGGATTTTCTGAGAGATACGGGAAAGCATTTTTCAATTAACAGAATGCTTAGCTTTGAATCAGTTAAAAGCAGACTGCAAAAAAATGATCCTTTAAGCTTTCTAGAATTTAATTACATGATATTACAAGGCTACGACTTTTACAAACTGAACCACGACTATCAATGCATTCTTCAAATGGGCGGATCTGATCAATGGGGAAATATAGTCAATGGCATTGAGTTAACTAGGCGTATGAACAGCAATAAACTTTTTGGCTTGACTTCGCCATTGTTGACAAACTCTTCTGGTCAAAAGATGGGAAAATCCTCTAGTGGTGCTGTCTGGCTAAACGAAGAAAATCTCTCTCCTTATGAATTTTGGCAGTTTTGGCGGAATTGTGATGATGATGATATTGAGAAATTCCTTCTTCTTTTTACTGAATTTTCGATTGACCAAATTAAAGAACTGACTTCCAGAAAGGGTCATCGCCTAAATGAAGCAAAAATAGTTTTAGCAAACGAGGTTACCAAACTATGCCATGGCAAAATAAAGGCCGATGAAGCATTTGAAACATCAAAAGCAGTATTTAGTGAAAATATTGGGTCTTCTAAACTACCTACAATCGAGATCAAAGCTAAAGATTGTCCTGAACGAATTTCTATCACTCAGCTAATGACACTTTCAGGAATGGTGAAGTCTGGAAAAGAAGCGAAGAGATTAGTGAATGAAAACGCAGTGAAACTAGAGGGAAGAATTGTAAGAGACATTACTGAAAAATTTGAGAAAATTAATTTTTCTGATCCCCAGCAACTTTCAATAGGGAAAAAGAAACATTTCAACATCGTCATTTTCTAATCTTATTTTTCAAGGTAAACCTTTTTCATAAAGTCCGGATTGTCAACAGCACCATTTCTTTTCAAATCACCTTTCTTAATTTTTGATAACACGTCCATTCCAGAACTAACCGTGCCAAAAACAGTGTAATTATTGTTCAAATGAGGAGCGGGCTGGAACATAATAAAAAATTGACTATTAGCAGAATCCGGATTGTTTGATCGAGCCATGCCAACAGTACCTTCGATAAAGGCCGTATCAGAAAATTCAGATGGTAAGTCAGGCAACGAAGAGCCTCCTCTACCAACTAGCTCTGGTTTAAATGCTTGTATTTTGCCAAACTTCACATCACCTGTCTGGGCCATAAAGCCATCAATCACTCTGTGGAACACGACGCCATCGTATGCGCCTAAATTAACCAAAGTTTTTATTCTTTCGACATGCAAAGGAGCCAAATCCGGCAGCAGTATTATTTCAATTTTTCCACTAGCTTCACCTCCTAATTCGATTACAAGGTTATTTTCTGCAAAAGCATTCCGACAGATAAGTATGCAAAAAAATATAATTACAAGAATTTTTTTAGAAAAAAGATATCTAAACATTTTTAATCGTCTTTATGAAATCTGGGTCATCAACTTTTCCATTATCCGATTGATCACCTTTTTTTATTTTATCTACTACGTCCATACCCTTCGAAACTTTGCCCCAGACCGTATACTGGTTATTTAAATGCATACTGTCTTCGAGCATAATAAAAAACTGGCTATTAGCAGAATTTGGGTTTTGTGATCGAGCCATACCCACAATGCCCCTAACAAACGGTTCAGAAGTGAATTCGGCTTCTAGATCAGGTAAGTCTGAGCCTCCCATTCCGACACGATCACTTTGGAGACCATTTTTCAAGGAACCAAACTGGCCATCACCTGTTTGAGCCATAAAGCCATCAATCACTCTGTGAAACACAACATCATCAAAAAATTTATCTTTTGATAGCTGTAATATTCTCTTGCAATGATTTGGAGCAAGACCATTTAATAGTTCTATAGTGATATTTCCTTTATTCGTCTCTACAACTATATTTTTTTTGGCACTTTTTTTTGTTACCTTTTTTTTCTTTAATGCCATTTCCAATCCTTTTTTTAGTTTTTAAATTTACTATTAATTGCAAACGCAATATCTTCAGTTACAAATTTATCTATGTTACCACCTAGCTTCGCAATTTCTTTTACCAGTCTAGAGGCAATGGCTTGACAACCTGCATCTGCCATCAAGAAAACTGTCTCTATTTTATTGTCTAAAACTCTATTCATTCCAACCATCTGGAACTCATACTCAAAGTCTGATACCGCCCGTAAACCTCTTATCAAAATTGAGGCACCTACGTCTTTTGCACACTCTATCAGTAAATTTTTAAAGGGATGCACCACAATATCCACTTTCAATGACTTTAAATTAGCTATTTCTTTTTCTACAAGCTGCACTCTTTCTTCCAAAGAAAATAAAGGATTCTTATCATTATTTATAGCCACTCCTATTACTAACTTATCAACGAGTGTTGAAGCCCTGCTTATTATATCTATATGTCCAAGTGTTAAAGGGTCAAAAGTACCTGGGTACAATCCTACTCGCATTATATCTTCCTTCTTTCTAAAGCTCTTCTTCAGGCGACTTTCAAACAATAGGACTTAAAAATGCTCCTGTAAAACTTTCTTTCACAGTCGCTATATATTCGGGTGTACCATGACATACTACTTCACCACCTTTATCTCCACCTTCTGGTCCAATGTCAATTACGTAGTCAGCTGTTTTGATCACATCCAAATTGTGTTCAATAACAATAACTGTGTTACCTTTCTCTACAAGCTCATGCAGGATTTCAAGTAGTTTTTTAATATCATGAAAGTGTAACCCAGTTGTAGGTTCGTCTAATATATACAAAGTCGATCCCGAGCTTCTTCTTGCGAGTTCTTTTGCAAGCTTTACCCTCTGAGCTTCCCCTCCCGACAAAGTTGTCGCCTGTTGACCAACTTTAATATAACCTAAGCCAACTCTTTTAAGAGTTGACATCTTTTCTCTTATCGAAGGCACTGCTTTAAAAAAATCTTCAGCTTCATTTACTGTCATTTCTAAAACATCTGAAATGTTTTTATCCTTAAATTTTATTTCAAGCGTTTCTCTATTATACCTCTTGCCAAGACATTGGTCGCATTCCACATAAACATCAGCTAGAAAATGCATCTCGATCTTAATAAGTCCATCACCTTGACAAGCCTCACAACGCCCACCTTTAACATTAAAAGAAAAACGTCCGGGCATATATCCTCGAGCTTTTGACTCTGGCAAGCCCGTAAACCAATCCCTTATATGCGTAAAAGCACCTGTGTAAGTAGCAGGATTAGATCTTGGAGTTCTTCCTATTGGAGATTGATCTATATCTATAACCTTCTCAAAATTCTCTAACCCTTCAATTTTTTCAAACTTTGCGGGGGTTTGTCTAGATCCGTTAAGTTTCGAGGCTGCCGCTTTGAAGAGAGTTTCTATTATTAAAGTCGACTTGCCTCCGCCTGATACGCCGGTTACGCATATAAATAGCTCTGTTGGGAAAGAAATGTTTACATTTTTGAGATTATTGCCATTTGCTCCTATTAATTTTACCTCAGATTTAGAATTAATTCTTCTCTTTGCCGGAACAGGTATGCTCTTTTTTCCGGAAAGATAAAGCCCCGTAAGCGACTGCTTACTTTTGATAACATCTAATGGAGTTCCTTCTGCAACGATATATCCACCCTGAATTCCCGCACCAGGACCAAGATCAATAACATGATCAGCCTCTCTTATTGCTTCTTCATCATGCTCAACCACTAAAACTGAATTACCTTGTGATTTTAAATCTTTGAGCGTTTTGATGAGCCTTCTATTATCTCTCTGGTGTAATCCAATTGAAGGCTCGTCTAAAACATAAAGTACACCTGTTAAGCCAGAACCTATTTGACTCGCTAGTCTTATTCGCTGACTTTCACCTCCGGACAATGTACCTGAGGCTCGACTTAAAGTTAAATATTCTAAACCAACATTATCTAAAAAAGTCAGCCTGCTGGAGATCTCTTTTATAATAGCGCTGCCGATTTGCAAATGAGACTCAGAAAGAGTTTTTCTCAGTGAATTTATCCATGCAAGCAACTGCTTAATCGACTTATCGCAACACTCTCCGATATTTTGTTCCGCTACCCTTACGCAGAGAGCCTCTTGTCTTAGCCTGTAACCGTTACATTTAGAGCAAGGTTTATCACTTCTGTATCGTTTAAACTCTTCTAATAACCAAGGTTCAACAGTTTCATCAAATCTACGCTTCAGGTTAGTAATTACTCCTTCAAATGATTTTTTAGTGTTATAAACTCGCCCTCCATCATCAAATCTAAAGTTGATTTTCTCTCCTTCATTACCATACAGTAGGGTTTTTTTAATTTTTGCATCAAGGTCCTTCCAAGGAGCATTAGGATTGAAATTATAGTGTTTCGATAAAGCTTCAACCGTCTGTCGATAATATGGATTGGAACTCCTTGCCCAAGGAATGATTGCCCCATCATATACGGATAGTTTCTCGTCTATAACTATTAAGCTTTCATCAAACTGGTCTTCGCGACCAAGACCATCGCACGCCTCACATGCGCCAGTGGGCGCATTGAAAGAGAATAGTCTCGGTTCGATTTCGCCTAAACTAAAACCAGAAACGGGACATGCAAATTTTTCAGAAAATAAATGAGAGTCTTTTTGCTGATCTTCATCGAAAACTTCAACAACAACTATACCTTCAGAAATATCTAAAGCAGTTCTTAAACTATCAGCAAGCCTCTCGCCAATACTATCATCAGACTTTGATATCAAACGATCGACAAGTACATCTATGTTATACCGATATTTTTTGTCTAATGTCGGTATCTCATCAATGTCATAGAGATCTCCATTAATCCTAACCCTCTGAAAACCTTTTTTAATTATCTCATTAATTTCTTTTTTAAACTCTCCTTTTCGATCTTTCACCAAAGGAGCATAAATATATAGTTTTAGTCCCGATTTAAGTTTCAAAATTATGTCCACCATATCGGATATTTGTTGGGCTTTAATAGGTTTTCCGGTGGCTGGACTGTAGGGCACACCAACTCTAGCGAAAAGTAATCTTAGATAATCATAAATTTCAGTAACTGTTCCAACAGTTGAGCGGGGATTCTTACTTGTAGTTTTCTGCTCAATAGAAATGGCTGGTGATAATCCGGATATACTTTCCACATCTGGTTTTTGCATCATGTTTAAAAACTGTCGGGCATAAGCCGAAAGGCTTTCCACATAACGACGTTGGCCTTCAGCATATATTGTGTCAAATGCCAGCGAAGACTTTCCAGATCCCGACAAACCAGTTAGTACAACCAGCTTATCTCTTGGAATATCAACATCTATGGATTTCAAATTATGTTCCTTCGCAGAACGAACTTTAATATGTGAGATAGAATCCAATGAACAAAACCTCCTCATAATCATCTATAGCAAATGGTAAATATTTAAAGTACTTTTTAATATTCACCTTGATACTTTGTTGAAAATTATATACTTCGATGTTAAACTAACGGAGCGAGGTTTTGTCATGGCTGGAAGTTTAAATAAGGTTCTTCTGATAGGAAGATTAGGAAAAGACCCAGAATTAAGAGAATTTCCATCTGGAGGAAAGGTGTGTAATTTTTCTTTAGCTACGAGTGAAACGTGGAAAGACTCAAGCACTGGAGAGAGACAGGAACGGACCAGCTGGCATAATATAGCAATTTTTAACGAACGTCTTGCCGAGATAGCTGAACAATATCTAAGGAAAGGCTCACAAGTTTACATTGAGGGACAGTTGGAAACAAGAAAATGGCAGGATCAAGCGGGTAATGATCGATACACAACAGAAGTAGTGCTTAAGAATTTTAGAGGTGAGCTCACAATGCTGGGTGGAAGGTCTGATGATATAACTAATATGTCGAATCAACAAAATGAAACACAGCCCTATCAATCAATTGAATCAGGTGGATCTAATCAGGATAATCTGGGTCCAGATGATTTAGACGATGAGATCCCATTTTAGTTTTACCATTTTTTCAGGAATGCTTACTTTTGACAGATAACGATAGTAACGACAAGCACTCAGAGGGTGATAAAACATTAATCGATAATAGCGTTTCGCAAGTTTCACTAGAATCAGAGATGAAATCCGCTTACCTAGACTACGCAATGAGTGTAATTGTGAGCAGAGCTATTCCAGATCTTAGAGATGGCTTAAAACCCGTTCATAGACGAATTCTATACTCGATGCACGAGACAAATAATACAGTCGATAGACCATATAGAAAATCTGCTCGACCTGTAGGCGATGTAATGGGTAAATATCATCCTCATGGAGATCAGGCTATCTATGATGCTTTAGTAAGAATGGCTCAAGATTTTTCAATGTCTTTGGTGTTACTAGATGGGCAAGGAAACTTTGGATCAATTGACGGAGATTCCGCTGCTGCGATGAGGTATACTGAAGTTAGAATGGCGAAACCCACAGCAGCTTTGCTTGACGATATTGAAAAGGGTACTGTTGATTTCCAAGACAATTATGATGGAAAAGATATCGAGCCTAAGGTTTTACCAGCAAGATTTCCAAATTTATTAGTTAATGGCGCCGGGGGTATCGCCGTCGGAATGGCAACAAACATTCCTCCCCACAATATTGGAGAAGTGATTGATGCTTCATTAGCCATAATAGACGATCCCCAAATAGAAATTGAGGATTTGATGAAATTATTACCTGCCCCAGACTTTCCTACTGGTGGAATCATTCTTGGTCAATCTGGTTCCAGACAAGCATATTTATCTGGTAAGGGTTCAATAGTTATCAGAGCAAAACATACCTTAGAGGAACACAAGAAAGATAGGTTATCAATAGTGATAACTGAAATTCCATATCAGGTAAATAAATCCTCGCTGGTCGAGAAAATAGCGGAGCTTGCTAGGGAAAAAAAGATTGAGGGAATATCACATGTTCAGGATGAGTCTGATAGATTTGGTGTTAGGGTTGTTATTGACTTAAAAAGGGATGCCACAGTGGATGTGGTTTTAAACCAACTTTATCGCTTTTCACAGATGCAAACGAGTTTTGGTTTCAATCTTTTAGCCTTAGATAAAGGGAAACCAAGCCTCCTCAATTTAAAGAGTTTTTTGAATAAGTTCATTGAATTTCGAGAAGAAGTGGTTGCGAAACGAACCATTTTTGAACTTGAGAAAGCCAGAGAAAGAAGCCACCTTCTTTGTGGTTTAGCCGTTGCAGTTTCGAATGTTGATGAAGTTATTTCTATAATTAGAAATTCCGAAAATCCATCTAAAGCTAAAGAAACTCTCATGAATACTAAGTGGAAAGTAAAGGAGTTAAGCCAATATTTAGAGCTTATTGATGATCCTCTTCACAAAATTAACGAAGATGGAACTTATTTGTTGTCTGAACAACAGGCAAAAGCAATACTCGAGTTGCGTCTTCAAAGATTGACGGCACTAGGAGCAACTGAAATAGGCAGTGAACTAGAAGAGTTAGCAGATAAGATAAGAATTTGCCTCGATATTTTAAAATCAAGAGAACGAATAAGAAAAATAATTTCTGAAGAACTTAAGGAAGTCAAAGAAAGCTACTCTATCCCAAGAAGGTCGGAAATTCAGGAATTTGAGGGAGACTTTGAAGATGAAGACCTTATTGAGAAAGAAGAGATGGTCGTTACAGTTACTAGAGAAGGATATATAAAAAGAACAGCATTATCTCAGTACAGAGAGCAAAAACGTGGTGGCAAGGGTACTCAAGGCATGAATACAAAGGAAACTGATGTGGTAACTAATCTATTCGTTACGAATACACATACACCTTTATTATTTTTTTCATCAGATGGTTTTGTTTACAAGCTTAAGACTTGGCGCCTACCACAAAGTGGCAGAAGCTCGAAAGGTAAAGCTATTGTAAACCTGCTACCAATAAATTTGTCTTCGAGAATTACAACTATTTTACCAGTTGAAGCAGAGGAGGAAACTTGGAAAGACCTTCAAATATTTTTTGCAACCTCTACAGGTAACGTTCGAAAAAATGCATTGTCAGACTTCACAAATGTAAAAGCAAATGGAAAAATTGCTATGAAATTGCCTGAAAACACAACACTAGTTGGTGCACAGATTTGCAAAAAGGATAATGATGTACTGCTTACTACTGCAAAAGGAAAAGCCATTCGTTTTAATACTGAGGATGTGAGAATTTTCAAGGGTCGTGATTCCATCGGCGTCAAAGGCATAACTTTAAAGAAAAATGACACAGTCATATCTATGGCTGTATTAAAACATGTAGAGGTCAGTACAGAGGAACGATTAGCATATTTCAAAATGAGAAGAGCAATTACGGGTGAAGATAACGGAATTGAAAATGGAGAAGACTCCACATTAGTTTTAAGTCAAGAGAGATATGTTGAGTTGGGTGCCTTGGAGGAATGGATACTAACAATAACGTCTCAAGGCTTTGGCAAAAGATCTTCAGCCCACGAATATAGAAGGTCTGGGCGTGGCGGTCAAGGCATCACATCTGCCAATCTTGAAAGAAGACAAGATAGCATTATAGCCTCTTTTACTGTGGAAGATGATGATCAAATAATGCTAGTTACATCTACGGGCCAAAGCATACGCTGCTCTGTATCTGAAATATCAAGGCAGTCGAGAAGTGCGTCTGGTGTAAAAGTATTTGATACCAAGGGAGATGAAAATGTCGTATCTGTCGCTTGGATAGCGGATACAACCGAAGACGCAGATTAAATGTCAGAGAAAAAAGTTGCTATAGTTGGAGGTGGCCTGGCTGGAAGTGAAGCCGCGTGGCAGCTGGGTAGAATGGGTATATCATCAAATTTATACGAAATGAGACCCAATAAAAAAACTCCCGCCCACAAGACTTCTTTGTTAGCAGAGCTAGTTTGCTCAAATTCGTTTAGATCAGATGACCACACCAATAATGCTGTAGGGCAATTACATTGGGAGATGAGAGCTGCAGATGGGCTTATTATCTCAACTGGTGACAAGGCACGTATACCAGCAGGAAGTGCAATGGCAGTTGATCGAATGAAATTTTCGTCAGAAATAACTGAGTTAATAAAAAATAATTCTTTTATAAACATAATACAAAAAGAGATTACAGACTTAAAACAATTAGCAGAAGACCACGTAATAATAGCTTCTGGTCCTCTTACGTCAAATAAGCTAGCACAATCTCTCATAAAACTAACTGGATCAAAAAATTTATACTTTTATGATGCTATAGCACCTACCGTCTACGCGGACTCTATTGATTATGAGAGTACATGGTTTCAATCTAGGTATGATAAAGGAGATAACATTGAAGAGAGGGAAGCTTACCTTAACTGTCCTATGACAAAGGATGAATATTATGAGTTTGTTTCTAAAATTTCTGAAAGTGATAAAGCCGACTTTAATGATTGGGAAGCAGATGTACCATTTTTTTCTGGATGTTTACCAATCGAGGTAATGGCATCAAGAGGAAAGGACACGCTTAGATTTGGACCAATGAAACCAGTAGGACTTACAAATCCATACAGTAACGTAAAACCATATGCTGTGGTTCAGCTTAGAAAAGAAAATAAGGAAGGCACTTTATTCAACATTGTAGGATTCCAAACAAAAATCAAGCATTCTAGGCAAGCAGAAATTTTGCGGTCAATTAATGGTTTACAGGAAGCTAGGTTCGCCAGGTTGGGTGGAATACATAAAAATACTTTTTTGAATTCACCAGATATTTTAGATAAATACTTTCAATTAAAATCATACCCTAACATTAGTCTCGCAGGACAAATTACTGGGGTCGAAGGGTATGTAGAGAGTGCCGCTATTGGCTTGCTAGTGGGACGAATGGTTGGAGCAAAAATTCTGGGTAAAGAGGTAAAATTACCTTCTGCTGATACTGCTTTGGGAGCCCTTGCCCATCATCTAATTGCAGATAATAAGGACTTTCAACCAATGAATGTAAACTTTGGTCTTTTCCAATCTACTGTGAAAGATTTTAAAGGAAAGAAAAACAGGCGAGAAAGATATGCAGCCTATACATCAATTGCAAAATCGAGTTTTCACAATTGGTTAGACTCCCAAAGTACTTTCTAAAGAAGTTCTGTAAAGAAACATGATTTAGACCCCGTATGACAGGCTGCACCAGTTTGCTTGACTTCAAATAGAACTGTATCTCCATCACAATCAATGTGTATTTTTTTTATTTCTTGAATGTTACCAGATGTTTTTCCCTTCACCCAAACCTCACCTCTTGACCTAGACCAATAGGTAGCAAGCCCACTTGAAACACTCTGAAATAATGTATCTCTAGATCCCCATGCGAGCATAAGAACCTGCTTACTTTCGTGATCTTGTGCTACACAGGGAATCAACCCATTATCATTAAACTTTAAAGCATCTATTTTTTGTTTAAATTTTATTTCATTCACTCTATAGTCCTTTTATCGGTAATAGGGGAATCTTTAACACACATGGATCTATACACAAATAATATTTTAGAACTTGCCTCCACTGTTCCCATCACAACTAGGTTAATTAACCCAGACATCACTATTACAAAGAGAACTGCAATATGTGGTTCTAGCATTACTTTGGACTTAAACATTTCTGATTCAAAGATATCAGAGGTTGGTCTCGACATAAAGGCATGTGCACTTGGTCAGGCATCAGCTTGCGTTTTTGTAACTCATGCCATAGGAGCGGATATTGGCATAATAACGGAACTAAGAAAAAACTTAAAAACATTCCTAGATACAGGAACCTTTTTAATAGAAGATCCGTTTACTAGATACAAGTACTTCGAACCTGCTCAAAAAGTTCCATACAGGCATGACTCAGTTCTTCTTATTCTTGACGCTTCAATTGATGCGTTGAAAAAAGTTTCTAGCCTAAAAACAAAAAGTAACTAGTCCATATAAAAAAAGGGACATTCCAATAATAATTAAATTAACAATGTCTGCCACTAGACTTTTTTCTAATGTTAAAAAAGGTATCTTATTTTTCATTACTATCTCCTGACCTTCATTATAGAACATAAGAAGAACATGTAAAGAACAAAATGTAAACAAATTCAATTTAATATCGTTTTGGTACCGCAGTTTTAGTATCTTGGGCTAGTTTGTACGCCTCCAAAAATAGCTCTGGTTCTTCCGTTACTTCAGACAACTTAAATATTTTATGGCCCGATTGCATCGTTCCTAGCAAATCTCCCGAGCCTCTGAGAGCCATATCTTTTTCGGCAATCTCAAACCCATCCTGCGTCTCTTTCATTATTTTAAGCCTCTGAATAGCTTGATCTGAAAGATTTCCATCATACACGAGAAAGCAATATGATTTTTTATCCCCCCTACCAACTCTCCCTCTAAGTTGATGCAACTGTGAAAGACCAAATCTATTTGCATTTTCAATTACAATTGCTGTGGCATTTGGGTTATCTATTCCGACTTCAATAACAGTGGTTGACACTAAAATATCAATTTTTCTTTCGTTAAATTTTTTGAGTTCACTTTCCGTATCCTCACTAGGCATTTGTCCATGAATTAAACCAACCTTAAACTGACTAAATTCATTTCTTAAATACAAGAACCTATCATTTGAATTAGAGAGATGGTTATTTTCGTTTTCTTCTATTAACGGACACACCCAATAAACTTGCTGACCTTCAGACATCTGCTTGGCCAATTTATCCAATAGCTTTCTAATTTTTTTTACAGATATGGCAAGCGTTTCGATACTCAACCTGTTTTTTGGTTTCTCCTTGATTGTTGTCAAATCACGATCACTAAATACTGTCAAAGCTAAAGATCTGGGTATAGGGGTTGCACTCATTATAATTGAGTTAACATTGCCTTTTTTTTCCAATCTAAATCTTTGCATTACTCCAAACTTATGTTGCTCATCAATTATAGCCAAGCGAAGGTTATGAAAATGTACATTTCTCTGGAAAAGAGCATGTGTGCCTATAACGATTTTTGCTTCTCCATAAGAAATCAAAAGCAACTTCTTTTCCCTTTCGCTTCGATTGTCTGATCCTGTTAAAATAGTAACATTTAATTTATTTATCTCTTGTGCTCTCAATACGTCTTTTAGTGATTTCGCATGTTGCATTGCAAGTACCTCTGTAGGAGCCATAATTGCAACTTGATGCCCTCCTGAAACAACAAACATTGCGGCAAGAAGGACAACAATAGTTTTGCCACTTCCAACGTCGCCTTGCAGCAAACGATTCATTTTGGGCTCCGATTCAATATCATCTAAAATTTCGTAAAGCGCATTTAGCTGGCCTTTAGTAAGCTGGAAAGAGAGATTATTTATTAAGTTTTTAATAAGAGCTTTATCCCCCTCTACTTTGAAACCTTCTTTTTTCTTAGCAGTACCTCTGAATTTAACCAATTTTATATGATGAGCATAAAATTCATCAAAAATAAGCCTCTTTCTAGCTTTTATGATACAGGATAGGTCTTTATTATCCTTAGGCATGTGGATTAGACTTAACGCCTCAGAAAAACTGGGCCAGTTTTTTACTTGAATAAACTTTTTAGGGTGCCACTCCTCTATTGAGTTAAAATCATTTATTACATTACCGACTGTTTTCTGTAAAAATTTATTTCCTAAACCATACACAGAAGGATATATGGGCTCAATTTCAGGGATTTTATAGATTTCATCTGGTTTAACGGAATAATCGGGGTGTATCATAGTCAAGTTACTTCCATCGAGTGTTAAATCCCCAGAAATCACTATATTTTCACCAGGTGGGTAATAATTATTCAACTGAGCCTTGTTAAAAGAAAATAATAAAATTATTAGAGGGCTACCGTATGTTTCTGCTGATATTCTAAGGGGTGATCGCCTGTTTTTTGGGTAAATATGCTTTTTAATTAAAACTTCTATTGTAACAGTTCGAGGAAGCAACCTTTTATCCACTTTAAACCAACGGTCCCTTCTTTTATATTTTCTAGGTAAAAGAAATAGAAGGTCTAATACGGACTCTATAGACGCTTGTGAAAGTGTTTTGGAAGACTTAGGGCCAATACCTTTAAGAGTAGAAACACTGTCCAATAAATACTCTTGACCCACACTTTTTAGAAGATTCTTCATAGATTATAATCAATTAAAACTTTAAACTCTTCCTCATTAACTTGCTTTATGCCTAATTCACCTGCTTTTTTGATTTTTGAACCTGGAGCTTGACCGACTACCAAGAAATCTACATTGTTCGATACGGATGTTAAAACCTTTGCCCCAGCCCTCTCGCAAATGGACTTCAACTCCGCTCTCGAAAATGCATTAAATGTACCTGTAAGAACCAACTTTTTATCAGTAATAGCTGTTTCAAATTTACGTAATTTAATGAATTTTTCTATTTTTACATAATTTAACAAATCCTCTAGTTTTTCTCTCTCTTTAAAATCTGAAAAGAACCCAATGAGAGAAGTAACCATTAGCTGCCCAATTCCCTCAATTTCAAAAAGAAATTGCTCATCATTTTTTGCAATTCCAGCTTTAATAGCGTTATAAAAATCGTCCCATGATCCAAAATAACCGGCTAAAATTTGCGATGCATTTTCTCCAATATGACGAATACCCAGAGAAAAAAGAAACCGGTCGAGATTAATAAGTTTCGCTTTCTCAATGGAATGAAATAGATTTTGCAGCGATTTTTCACCCCAACCTTTTCCAAGAAATTCAATCAAATTTAATTTATTTTTTGACTTTGCTTCTAATCGAAAAAAATCTGCGGGCTGTTGGATAAGGTTTTTTTGATAAAACTCCTCGATTATTCTTCCCCCTAGACCATCAATATTAAAAGCTTTTTTAGAAACAAAATGCTTCAGACCTGCAATCACCTGCGCATCACAGTTCTGAAAATTATAACACCTTATTGCGGAGTCCGTTTTGTCAACTTTTACTTCAGCTCCACAGGAGGGGCAGAAGTCGGGGAAAACAAATGATTTAGATGTTAAGTTCCTTTTAGAAATATCTACATCTTTAATTTTCGGAATTACATCTCCTGCCCTATAAACTGTAACCCAATCACCTTTTCTAATATCAGCACCATCCCTAATTTTATTGCCTTTATTATCTAAACCCATAATGAAATCTCTATTGTGTAACGTTGCACTGGAGACTATCACCCCACCTATATTTACAGGCTTCAACTTTGCTACTGGTGACAATGTTCCTGTTCTACCTATTTGAATTTCAATATCTTCAATAATTGTTATGGACAGCTCAGCTGGAAACTTGTGTGCGATAGCCCATCGAGGTGATGAAGATCTAAAACCAAGCCTCTGTTGTAAACTAAAATTGTTAACCTTATATACTATGCCGTCAATGTCGTAATCGAGTTTTGTTCTCATAGAGAAAACTTTTTCGTAATACTGCAAGAGTTCTTCTACACTTGTAAAAACTTTAGAAATATCATTTGTTTTAAACCCTATATCGTTAAAAACTTTCAGTAACATCGCCTGACTATCGGCCAATTGGTGTGTAGCATTTCCAACAGAGTATGCAAAAAAGCATAAGTTTTTGTTTCTATTCTTTTTTGACTTAAACTGCCTAAGTGTACCAGATGCTGCATTCCTTGGGTTTGAAAACGTCTTGCTGCCCGTCTTTTCAAGTTCTTCATTTAATTCACTGAAGGTTGAATTGGGGAAATAAACTTCGCCCCTTATTTCAAGCGTATCGATTTTTATCGGTATCGATATTGGCACATCTGGTATCAGTCGAGCATTTTCTGTAACATCCTCTCCAATGTGACCATCACCTCTGGTCAAAGCTTGAAATAAAATACCATTTTTATAGATCAATGATAAGGATAGACCGTCAATCTTTGGTTCAAATACTAAGTCAATATTCTCGCTTTCGGATAAATCTAGAAATGATCTTATTTGTTTTAGGAAATTAAAGATATCCTCATCATTAAACGCGTTGGAAAGAGAGTACATTGGTGTAAGATGCTTAACTTTTTTAAACCTTGAGTTTGGCGTCACTCCAACTTTATCTAAAATGCTATATTGATCTTCTAATTCTGGGTATATCGACAGCAGTTTCTGAAATTCAGAAATATTCTGATCATACTCCTGGTCTGTAATGTCCGATTGATTGAGGTTAAAATACGCCTCTCTTGATTTGGTTATTATCTCTGATAGCTCTTGGAGCCTCGATATTGCTTTAGATTTTGTTAACAACTAAAAACCTATGAATATGTACTTTTGATTACTAATTTTTTTATACACTTCAAACGTAGTTTCAAGTAGTTTCTAATTTATCTATAATTTTATTTGATTGATCAACAATCTTATCTAGGTTAGAGACATGACCATGAACGAATTAGGCATAAATAAAAGACCAGAAGACACCAGAGTAGTAGTCGCAATGTCAGGCGGCGTGGATAGTTCGGTAGCGGCCGCTCTTTTAAAAGGAAAAGGCTTTAATGTAATAGGTCTGACGATGAAATTGTTTGATTACAAGAAATTAAATAAAAATAGCAAAACGTGTTGCGCAGGCACAGACATTATGGATGCAAAAAAAGCGGCGGCAGAAATTGGTATCCCGCATTACGTCGTCAATTTTGAGAAAGAATTCCGACAGAAGGTAATAGAAGATTTTATAAGTAGCTATTCGGGTGGGACAACACCCATTCCCTGCATTCGATGCAACGAACGCATAAAATTTAAAGATTTAATTGCAAAGGCAAAAGAGTTAAATGCAGACTGCTTAGCGACAGGGCATTATGTTAAACGCGTTGAAGTAGAAAACACTGTCCAACTTCATATAGCCAGCAATCCAGAAAAAGATCAAAGCTATTTTTTGTTTACAGTTACTCCTGAGGAATTGAAGTTTTTAAGATTTCCACTAGGCTTTGTAAAATCTAAATCTGAGACACGAGATCTTGCTAGAAAATATAACTTAAAGGTTGCTGAGAAAAGTGAAAGTCAAGATATATGCTTTGTTCCAGACGGATCTTACTCCGAGGCAATTAAAAAGCTGAGGCCAAACGCCTCAATTCCAGGAGACATAATTAATTTGGATGGAGACGTCGTTGGTACCCACGAAGGAATAATTAAATATACTGTTGGACAAAGAAAAGGCATAGGAATTCAAGCATCAGAACCAATGTTTGTCTTGGACATATGCGCTAATACAAATACCATCACTATTGGCCCCAGAGAAGCTCTCCGACAAGCAAAGTTTTATATTGACAATGTTAATTGGCTAGATGATACCTCTTTTGATGACCTTATTGGATCAACAAAAAATGTTCTTGTTAAAACTCGATATCAAAGAACACCAGCAATGGCAGACGTTAGCCCTTTACCAAATAAAAGAGCATTGGTAACCCTTTTTAATGAGGAAGAGGGTATATCACCCGGCCAAGCTTGTGTTTTTTATTGTGGAGAAAAAATACGAGTATTGGGAGGAGGATGGATAACAAAATGAATTGGGTTTTGACATGACAATAATTATTTCACCTGCAAAAAAGCTTACACCAACTAATAATAGCCTCGGGATTGAGACAACAAGAAGTGAGTTTCCTGATAAACTTAATGAACTAATAGATTACGCCAAATCATTAAGTGAGAAAGATTTAATTGATAAAATGAAAATCAGTTCCTCTTTGGCTCAGCTTAACTTTGATCGGTTTCGAAAATTTCAAAATAGACCAAGCTCAAATGCAACAACACAAGCAATTTACACTTTTAAAGGAGATACTTATGTTGGCCTAAAAGCCGAAACCTTTACACAAGATGATTTGCTTTTTGCCCAGCAAAATTTATTAATTATTTCTGGACTATACGGAGTGTTAAAGCCTCTTGATGGAATTCAACCTTATCGATTTGAGATGGGAACAAAAATTGACTTCAATGGATACAAGTCACTTTATGAATTTTGGATGGACCCACTCTTTGAATTCATAAAAAAGAGGCTAGAGAAAAACAATAATGGGATACTTAATCTTGCTTCAGAAGAGTATTCAAAGGTACTCAATTTCAATAAACTAGGTTGCAAGTTAGTTACCCCAACATTTAAGACAGAGAAAAACGGAGAATTGAAAACAGTTGGTATACTCTCAAAAAGGGCAAGAGGAATGATGGCAAATTATGTAATTAAGAATAAAATTAAAGAGTATGCAGAAGTTAATGAATTTTCAGAAGACGGTTATGCTTACTACAAAAAACTCAGCACTTTATCAAGACCGGTTTTTATAAAATAGCTCCTTTTGAGTTTTTAACTCTTCTTCTCCGCCTTATTTTCCAAGTATTTTTTTGTCCCTCCATTAAGAGTTCTGTCATGGGGTGGCTAGGAAACCTTGACGAGTAAGCTTTCAACAATTCAGTGATAGCTTCACCTTGATTAATGCTTTGATCCAGAGAAATAAGCCAATCGAAGAATATAACCCTACAGGAGCTAGAATCGATATTCTCTATATTATAAGCCTCGAAGATCAAACCTTTTTCATCGCAATAAATATCACCTTTAAAAATTTTACTTTTTTTGTTGATCACAGGCTTCGTTACCTTTCTTTGACTTAAAAAAAACAATTAAAATCACAATGAAACTAAATATAAAAATAAATGGACCGAAGAGATATAAAAAAATATTATAGCCCGCAAACACAGGCTTAAATAGAATGTAGGTACCGTATTTTGATACTAAAAATTCCTCAATCTCGTCATCCGTGCGACCTTCAACTAACTGCTCCCGAATAAAGAGGCGAAGATCTTTAGCAAACTCTGACTCAGAGCTATCTATGTTTTCATTCTGACATACTAGACAACGGATGTTCGAACTCAAATTTCTAGCTCTATCCTCTAATTTTGCATCATTTAAAATTTCGTATGGCTCAACAGCAAAAGCTCTTGAGGCTAAAAAACAAATAAGAAAAATATAGTAAAAACGCGCCAATTTATAGCTTATGCTTTTAATGTTTTATACTTATAAAAAGATAGTAGACTAACAAATCCACCTAAAGCAATTAATATTACACCAATCCAAATGAAAGATATGAAAGGTTTAATGTACGTTCTTACCACCCAAGCGTTTTCATCTATCTTATTTCCGAGAACCATATAAAAATCATTAGAAAACGTCGGCTTTATAGATGCTTCAGTTGTAACCTCATTACGTGAAGGGTAAAGTCTTTTTTCTGGTAATAATGTACCAACAAGCTCGTTATTGTTTAACACTTCAAATGAACCTGAGACTTTCTTAAAGTTTTTTTCTACTGAATAATCAATACCCTTGAATACTATTTGGTATGATTGGACATAGAAACTCTCCCCTACTTCAACATTTCGAATATCCTCTGTTTCCCAACTCGTGACTGCAGTGACTCCAAAAATAAGTAATCCAAAGCCAAAGTGAGCACAAGTCCGTCCAATCATCCTCGAATTAAATACAGGCAAGCGCTTTAAACTGTCGATGAAATTAAGTTGGGATTTAAAAGAAGAAGTAAATTCCAAAATACTGCCTAAACAAACCCATGAAGACAAAAAAAGTCCGATAAATGTCAAAAACTTAAAATCTTTCCATATGAATGCGCTAGCTGATAAAGCTATAGAAATAAAAATTAGTCCTATTGTTGTTCTGAGATTATTAAAATTTTTGCCCTTCCAACGAATCTTGCTGACGATAGGTAGCATAAAGGCAAAGATAACTACAAAAGGTGTAAGCGAGACCTCATAAAAAGGTTCGCCGACTGACACTTGTTCGTCGAACATTGCCTCAATTATAAAAGGCCAAATAGTGCCTAAAAAGACAATTGTTGCTATAACTAATAACGTCAAATTCTGCACGATAATCCAAAGCTCTTTGGAAGCGAAGTTAAGCTTCATAAAATTTTTATGATTGGATCTTTTTGTTATGTAAATTAACAAACTTGAGGCAATTGCTAGAAATATTATTAACAGAATAAATAATCCTCTTGAGGGATCATTTGCAAAGGCGTGAACAGAAGTTATTAACCCAGACCGAACGATAAAGGTCCCAATCATTGAAAAAGAAAATCCAATAATCGATAATAGAATTGCCCAATTTAATAGAGAGTTTCTCCTTTCAAGTATTAAAATACTATGAATTAAAGCAAGGTTTATCAACCAAGGAAGTAAAGAGACATTTTCTACTGGGTCCCAGAACCACCAACCCCCCCAACCTAGCTCATAATAGGCCCAGATACTTCCTAATAAAATTCCAAGTGTTAAGAAAACAAAAGGAACTAAAGACCAAAATCTTAAAAGACTAACGATATTTAAATTCCGATCATTTGTTAATAAAAATCCTACTGCTATAGAGAAGGGAATTGAAAGGCCTAAATATCCAAGATACAAAATTGGGGGGTGTGCTACGAGAAGGACATCTTGTAAAATTGGATTGAGGTCTTGACCGTTCAAAGGCGGAAATTCAAGTCTCTCGAATGGATTTGATAAAACTAAAAGATAAAATAAAAAAAGGGCTATTGTAGATAATTGAACAAGAATTATGTTTCTAACTAAGACCTTTGAATAATCACGTGAGCTAGCCTGAAATAAAAATAAATATACGGAAAGAATTAGCACCCATAGTAACATAGAACCTTCATGGTTGCCCCAAGCCCCTGCAACTTTATACAAAAAAGGTTTTAGCAAGTGTGAATTATTTGCAACCAACTTTACAGAAAAGTCAGAGTTGATAAAACTTAAAATTAACAACGAAAAGGATATTGCTAAAAAAGTTAGCATAAGGCTCTCAAGTTTATCAAAAAAACTTACATACTCCGCCAAAGCCGATCTGATTAAAATACAGTTTGCTATCAAACCGAGGTTAAGACAGAACGCTGATATTAAAAAAAAATGCCCTAATTCGCTTACCATAATTGATGAATCAATTAAGGTTTATTTTTAAAAAAGCAACCTAATTTTTTTAAGTATTTTCTACGTTTTCTAAAAAAGATTTGTGATACTTTTTATTCAAATCCAATGCAAACTCCAGATCTTTTTTGTCAACTTGAATTGCTATCTGACTAAGAATGCCCGCCAATGCCTCTTCTCGAGAAAGGTCAACTTTCATTAAATTATTCAAGGCTATTTCTACAATTTCAGCAATAGCTTTAGCTTTTACCGCAGTTTCATTCAATTCTTGATCTAACATGTCTTTTTCCTTTTAATCTATACCCATATTGCAAGGATCAGACCAATTATTTGGTTGTAAGTAAACTTTTTAGCATTAAATGCAATTTTGGTAAATCGTGGTGATTTATGGCAAGGATCCTTCTCGATAATTGCGTTTGGTTAATATCATCATAATCTTGGGTTATTATAACTAAAAAATCAATTGCGCCATTATCTACATAATGCTCATGCTGCTTCAGATCTATATTGACTTTTTTGGTGTGAGAAAAAACAAGAACCCCGACAACCATTCCATTTTTGTCAAAAAGATCGAATAATTTTTTTGCCCCGTCTTTCTCTTTTCTTGTTTTCCATCCTAAAAGGATTAAAGATTGTTTTACCCAGATGGAATATTTCGATTCTTCTGAAGGAAAGAAAGTGGGCTCAAACAAATAATTTGAATTCTTGTCAATTATATCATTCATTAATTTCATAATAATGTCTTTTAATTCTTGTTTAGAAACCATCTCAAAGTTCAAAGACAACGATGAAATAAAATCAGATACAATATTTTTCTTTATGTCCGCAATACTTGAAAGATCTTGGTTTGAATAGACATCTTTTTTGAGTACAGACAGAATCTTTGTTTGTTCTTGCTTCAGAGTTTCAATAGCTTCAGATATCTCAATGTTATTGTTATCAATACCCTCGAAAGCAAAATCTTTTACATGTGCCTCTTGAGTAGCATTCGTAGGTGAGGTTTCGTTCAGCCTGTAGAAAATAACTGAAATAATAAGCGTGCAAATAAACAACCCAATAAATGTTATATCAGCACTTAAAACACCGAACATTAAAGCGATTAAGCTAACGATAGTAAAAAACCAAATAAGAAATTGATAAAAGCTTGTCATTAAAAATATGAATAACTATTGCCTTCTATGGTAATAGAACTACCATGGGGAAAACAGTTGTCAATATCATAGGACCAATATTTTGAAGATTTTAAAATATAGCGACGTTACGCCTCACAATATATACTTAAATCGTCGAAAATTCGTCGAAGCGCTAGGACTTACTTCTCTAGCTTTTGTTGCTACCCCTACAACAGCGAAACAAAGCTATTCCACTAGTGCAAAGCCAAATACTATTGACGAGATAACAAATTACAACAATTTTTATGAATTTGGCACATCAAAAACTGATCCTGCGAAATACGCGCAAAGTTTAACAACTGATCCTTGGGAAATTACATTTGAGGGAGTTTCTCAAAATAAGAAAAAATTTGATTTAGCGGAAATTCTTAAAGGAAAGACGTTACAGGAAAGAATATATAGATTGCGTTGCGTTGAAGGCTGGTCAATGGTTATACCTTGGATAGGGTTCCCTTTGCATGACCTTATTAATGAACTCGAAGTAAATAGTAACGCTAAATTCGTGGCCTTTGAGACCGTTTATAGACCTACGGAAATGAGAGGGCAGAAGCGTGCAACTTTAGATTGGCCATATCGTGAAGGCTTAACTATGAAAGAAGCCTTACATCCACTTACTTTTATCGCGACTGGTTTATACGGCAAAGAGTTACCAAATCAAAATGGAGCGCCGTTCCGGCTCGTAGTACCATGGAAGTATGGCTTTAAATCAATAAAATCCATTACTAAAATTTCATTTATAGAAGAGCAACCCTACACTACATGGAGTTCAGAAAACCCCAGAGAATATGGCTTCTATTCTAATGTAAATCCAAATGTTGATCATCCTCGATGGTCGCAAGCAACCGAAAGAGTAATAGGTGAGGGCCTCTTCGGTGAAAGACGAAAAACTGAACTGTTTAATGGATATATTGAAGAAGTTGGAGATCTATACAAAGGTATGGATCTAAAAAAATATTACTAAAATAATGGCGTCTAGCAGTTTATTTAGGTCTCTACCCATTTCATTGCTATATTGTATTTTACTTATCCCTATACCCCTTTATTTTTATTGGGGAACAGTTAATCAACTAGGTCCCGACCCTCTGCGGTCTTTAGAGCATAAATACGGAGAACTTGGGCTTATATTTTTACTGGTAACTCTTTCAATTTCACCACTTTTTAAATACGCTAAGATTAATTTAGTTAGGTATAGACGTTGCATTGGATTGGTTGCATTTTATTATATCGTTTCCCACATTTGTGTATATTTTTTCCTCGATATCGGTCTCTCAATAGACATATTGTTATCTGACCTACAAAAAAGATATTATATAATTGCAGGCTTTTTTGCTTTTATAACTTTGATACCCTTAGCGCTCACGTCGAATAATTTTGCACTTCGTAAATTAAATATCAAGACATGGAATAAGATCCACAGCTTTGTCTATATAGCAATAATATTATCAATTTTTCATTTCATTTTGATGTCTAAAACCTGGACGGTAGAGTTATATTTTTACACAGGCATAACAATTTTTATTCTCATTCTGAAGATAAAAAGCACTAAGCTTTATAAAAAACTTTCAACGTATTCTAATGCTGACATTTCAAAATAGGCAGCATTTTTATAGCCAATATCGATTGGATTTGGGTCTATTATTTCAATATCTATTGAGTTGGACTCCGCTATTCTAAGGGCTATTGCTGTTATGTTTACGCTAAAGGAAGTTCCCATAAAAACCATTTTGTTTGCTTTAATCATTCTTTGTTGAGCCTCACCAATTCTATATAAATCTGTATAAATTTCATCAAACAAAAGTACGAACGGTTTTAGCGAATAACCCAGAGTAGGATGATATTTTTGTTGTTTGTCTTTTTCTATTTTAAAATACTCTAGAAGTGTTTTAATCAAAGAGTCATCGGACTTTGGGTCATTATCATGAGTGAACCCAAGACAAGAAATTTTCTCCCAGGGAGCATCCATAATCAAAGAGTCTTTACCCTCCTCTGCAAAAACGGTAACTTTATCTAGACGGCCGTGTATCGGGATATAACTCGTATTACCGGCTTTTCCGTCCAGCCCATCAATGTTTTGTGTAATCAAATTCTTATTTGCGAGCCATCGATGAACATCATTTGGCTCTGCATTTCTATATTTCGCAAACCGTTTGAAATACCATAAAAGAAACTGTTCGGGATTATTTAAATACATATATCTAGTTGCCATTTCCTGGGGTGAATAGTTTTCACTACCTATAGTCCAGAATCCATCAGCACCACGAAAAGTAGGAATGCCACTATCAGAACTTACACCCGCTCCGGTTATATATAGAGTTCCCATTTTTTTAATTTTAGTATAAAATTACCACTTATTTGTATTAAAAGGATATTATGAAACTTAAATTCTTTCCAATAATTTTAGGCTTATTTATCTATTTCTTTGCGCAAAACGCTGTTGGGCAAGACTTCTTTGTCAAAAAAAAGTATCGTGATTGGGCTGTTTACTCTTCTTCATCTAATGAATGCTTTCTAGCCTCAAAAGCAAAAAGAACAGCCTCATATTTTAAATCTAGAGAGGTTTTAGGCAAAAATAGGCAAAACTCATTCATATATTTGTCCGTAAGTAAAAATAATACAGACTATTCAATGTTATATTTCTCTGACTACCCATTGAAAATGAATATTTCTGGCTCTATGAATATTGATAACAGAAAGGTGTTTGGGCTTATGGCTTTGAGTTCTAATGAAAACTCTAGAGTTAAACATGCTATAATAAACCGCTTTATGAAAGAGGATATAACATTGCTCCTTGGTGGGAATAGATTAACGATTGAATTACAAGGCATAGATGGCTCTATGCTAGTAGATCAATTTAGCTTGATGGGTTTCACAAAATCATTTAATTATCTTCTCTCATCTTGCAACTAAAATCTGATACTAAATAAAAATGAGTTCTGCTTTAATAATCATAGATATGCAAAACGACTTTTGTCATGGTGGAGCACTGGCAGTTAAAGATGGTGAAAAGCTTGTAAAACCTATAAACAAGGCCCAAGAAAAATTTGATACCATAATATTAACTCAAGATTGGCATCCTGAGGAACATAGCTCATTTGCGTCAAATAATAACGCTGAAGTTTACTCAAACATAGAAATGGATTATGGCTCTCAAATTCTATGGCCTGATCACTGCATTCAAGGTTCAATAGGAGCAAATTTCCATAAAAATTTAAATACTCATAACGCCAATCTTATCCTTAGAAAGGGATGCAATCCCAAAATTGATAGTTACTCCGCTTTTTTTGAGAACGACAAAAATACACCCACTGGGTTGGAAGGATATTTGGTAAAAAAAGAAATAAAGAGACTTTACTTATGTGGATTAGCTTTTGATTATTGTGTTTTTTATTCTGCATTAGATGCGGTAAATCAAGGCTTTGAAGTGTTTGTATTTCAAGATTTAACTAAAGCTATCAACCTTAACAATTCTGAAAAAATTGCAAGGAAAGAAATGATAAAAAAAGGAATAAAGTTAATTAAATTTATTTAAAAAATATTTATCTATAGTTGAAATTCTCTTTTAACTAACTAAATTAAAAATGTAAAATTGGAGGATAACGTGTCCACATTTGATGAAAGAAAAGATGGTTTTGAGAATAAATTTGCACATGAACAAAACGTAACATTTAAAATTGAGGCATTGAGAAATAAGCTGTTAGGGGCTTGGGCTGCTAAACTTAAAGGCTTAGACGAAGATGAAACCCAGCAATATATCAAAGACGTTATTAAGTCAGATTTTCAAGAAGCTGGAGACGAAGATGTGTTCAGAAAACTAAAAGACGACCTTGAAGGGTTAGTTGATGAACAAGCCATTAGAGCGAAGATGATTGAATGTCTACAAGCTGCTAAAGATAGAGTATCAAACCGCTAGTCTGCAGAAATTTTCATCTCTTTAGTTGATAATTATTTTTAAATTTGTCTTTGTTAGATATGGATGCATCATCAGATTACGCCTACGCACTGCCAACATCACCTAAATCTTTATATAATTTGCTTAGAGACTTAAAAATAGAATTTAAGATTTTTAAACATCCGCCTTTATTTACTGTGGATGATGCAAAGAAATATAGAGCTAACATGCATGGGTTTCATACTAAGAACTTATTCCTACGAGACAAAAAGAAAAAAAATTATTTGATTATCGCTCACGAAGATAGCGTGATTGATCTGACGCGATTAACTGAAAGAATAAGATCATCGAGGCTTTCTTTTGGGAGTAAAGAAAGGCTTTTTGAGGAGCTTGGAGTATTTCCAGGTGCTGTAACTCCGTTAAGCGTGGTAAACAACAAAAAAAAGGATATAAATATTTTTCTAGATGCTGCAATGTTAGGACAAGATAAAATCTTTTGTCATCCACTTGTAAATGATAGAACAATATCTTTGAGCTATGATAGCCTCTTAGATTATTTTGATTACTTTGGGTTATCTTTCGATACAGTAAGTTTGAGTTTTTAACTTTTTCTTTTGCTTTCAAGGTATTGTTTAAACTTACTAATTTCACTTGGGGACATGTCATAGCTATGTTCTGTATCTGGAAAATTGTTTGCTTTTACTTCACGAATAAATTCTTTAAAAGCGTTTTCAGCCACATCAGCAACATTTCCAAATCGCTTTGCAAATTTCGGCTTGAATGAGTTAAAGCTTCCTATCAGATCATAGCCATTTAATAGTTGGCAGTTTCCTGCTGATCCACCACCAATTGAGAACGTGAATATAGATACTGCTTTATCAACTTCGCGAGCCACCTCAGCCGGTACTGCTTCAATCTCTATTCCTACCGCGCCAGCATTCTCTATAGCAATTGCGTCTTGGACAATTTTAATCGCATCTTCAGCAGTTTTGCCCTGCATCTTGAAGCCACCATATACATGAACTAAATGAGGTAATAATCCGACATGACTCATAACAGGAATCCCCGATGAGGATACTGCTCTTATAATATCAACTCTATCTTTGCCACACTGTAATTTGACCGCATCAGCGCCACTCTCCTTCATCATCTTGGAAGCGTTTTTAATTGCCATGCTTTTTGTAGAATAAGAGCCATAAGGCATTGCTAAAATACAAAATGTATTTGGTGCACCTTTTCTCACAGCTCTACAGTGCTGTATCATCTGATCAACCGTGACTGTAAGAGTATTCTCATGACCATAAAGTGTCATTCCTAGGCTATCGCCAACGCCAATTATATCGATACCAGCTGCTTCTGCCCATTGAGCTGACAAAAATTCTCCTACTGCTACCATAGCCAAACGTTCTTTATCAGCCTTCTTTTTTTTAAGGTCTAAGATAGTGAGCTTTTCTTTTTTTTTATCCAATCCCTGCACCTAGAAATGGCGCGGTTGACGGGGCTCGAACCCGCGACCTCCGGCGTGACAGGCCGGCACTCTAACCAGCTGAGCTACAACCGCGCGTATGAACAAAAGTTCATAGTTGGTGGGTGATGAGAGACTCGAACTCCCGACATCTTCGGTGTAAACGAAGCGCTCTACCAGCTGAGCTAATCACCCATCTATATTTGATTAGCCTCTTTCTTTCGTAAACTCAAGAAATAATTCTGTCCGGAAATAATCAAATTAGTTGGGTAGCTCAACCTCACTAGTTGTTTTACCTTTAAGATTGTCACTATTTTCATATTTAGAAAAATCCCAATCGATACTTTGTAGCTTCTCTGAAAGAGCAACTCTCAAAACCTCCTCGACAGTTTTCACTGGTATTATTTCTAAGTCATTTTTCACATTATCAGGGATTTCTACTAAATCTTTTGTATTTTCGGTTGGAATTATAACAGTTTTTATACCCCCTCGCAGGGCAGCAAGAAGCTTTTCCTTTAAACCACCAATCGGCAAAACATTTCCCCGAAGAGTAACTTCTCCAGTCATAGCTACATCCTTTCTAATCGGTGTCTCTGTCAGCATACTTACTATTGAGGTCACCATTGCGATGCCAGCAGATGGACCATCTTTAGGAGTAGCACCTTCCGGCACATGCACGTGTATATCATACTTATCGAATAAAGTTGGGATAATACCAAACATTGGTGACCTCGAGCGCACAAAGCTCGAAGCAGCGTCGATACTTTCTTTCATAACTTCGCCCAGCTTTCCGGTTGATTTCATGTTACCTTTTCCTGGCAGCTTAATGGCCTCAATTGAAAGAAGGTCACCACCAACTTCGGTCCACGCTAAACCTGTAGCGACACCAATTTGATTTGACTCTTCAGCTAACCCATACTTAAATTTCTTTACCCCAAGAAGATCGCTTATATTCTTTTCATTAACTTTCACAGACCTCTTGTTGTCTTTAACGATGAGAGTTAGCACTTTCCTACACAACTTGGAAATCTCTCTCTCGAGGTTTCTGACACCAGCTTCTCGTGTGTAGTGCCTGATTATTTCATAAAGACCTTTATCTTCAAGTAAAAACTCATTTTCACCAAGGCCATGATTATCAATTTGCTTCTTGATAAGATGTCTTTGTGCAATTTCGGCCTTTTCGTCTTCAGTATAACCAGAGAGCTGAATAACCTCCATTCTATCAAGTAGTGGTCTAGGCATGTTAAAAGTATTTGCTGTTGTGATAAACATCACATCTGACAAGTCATATTCCACTTCTAAATAATGATCTGAGAACGTAGAGTTTTGTTCAGGATCCAACACTTCAAGCATTGCACTGGCAGGATCTCCTCGAAAATCATATCCCATTTTATCTATTTCATCCAATAATATCAGAGGGTTGGAAGTCTTTGCTTTTTTCATACTTTGGATGATTTTTCCAGGCATTGAGCCAATATAAGTTCTCCTATGCCCTCTTATTTCGCTCTCATCTCTCACTCCACCAAGTGATATCCTTATAAACTCTCTATTTGTTGCCTTAGCAACCGACTTTCCTAGGGAGGTTTTACCAACGCCAGGAGGTCCTACTAAACACAATATTGGTCCTTTCAGTTTTTTACTGCGGTGTTGCACAGCCAAGTATTCAATAATTCTCTCCTTTACTTTTTTAAGTCCGAAATGATCATTGTCCAATATATCTTCGGCGTTATTCAGATCTGACTTAATTCTAGACTTTTTTCTCCAAGGAATAGTTAAAAGCCAATCTAAATAATTCCTAACCACTGCTGATTCTGCTGACATTGGAGACATTGATTTCAATTTCTTCAATTCAGCGACAGCCTTCTCTTTCGCTTCCTTACTTAGTTTTGTCTTATCGATTTTCTCTTGAATTTCTGAGATCTCATCTTGTCCTTCAGGACCATCCCCTAACTCCTTTTGGATAGCTTTCATTTGCTCATTGAGATAATATTCACGCTGAGTTTTTTCCATCTGGTTTTTAACTCGTGTCTTAATCTTTTTTTCAACACGTAGTACACTCAATTCACCCTGAATAACTTCAAGGATCTTCTCAAGTCTCTTCTCCACGTCAAAAACCTCAAGAAGTTCCTGCTTTTTCTCAACAGGTAAATTAAGGTGCCCTGCAATTGAGTCTGAAAGCAAAATGGGGTCTGAAGCTTTTCTAATAGCCTCCAACGCCTCTTCAGTTATATTTTTATTCAGCTTGGAGTACCTATCAAATTCTGTTGAAACAGTTCTCTTTAGAGCTTCTATCTCATCACCCTGAAAATTATTATCGGTAATTTCTTCACAAAATGCTTCGAGGAATTTACTTTTATTAGAAAACTCTGAGATTTTTACACGATGTTTTCCTTCTATCAATATTTTTACAGCTCCATCAGGGAGTTTTAGCACCTGCAGGACGTTTGCTATTACTCCTACTTTATAGATATTATTCTCTTCAGGGTTGTCGTCCCCTGCCTCTTTTTGGGCCACAAGTAGTATCTGTTGTTCTGTTTTCATCACTTCTTCCAATGCTAGAACCGATCGTTCTCGCCCAACAAAGAGCCGCACTATCATATTTGGGAACACAACGATGTCTCTAAGGGGTAAAACAGGAATAGGTGATTTAAATGCGTTCATGATATCCTCCGATCTCTCACATTGATATATATGATATACAAACAAAGAAATTCAAGTTTGGTATTTTAGAAATATAACTGTTTTGTTTTTTTCTAAACAATCATTAAAAAAAATTTTTAGCAAAAGCAGTAAACTCGCCTCTTTTTATGAGCTCCCTAATTTTTTTCATCAAACCTACATAGTAATATAAATTATGATGTGTTAGTAGCATAGATGCCAAAATCTCATTGGAACGAACCAGATGACTGAGATATCCTTTAGAATAGTTAGAGCAACAATAACAAAAACATTCTTCATCAATTGGACTATTATCCAATTGATGTTGCGCATTCTTTAAATTAATCGTTCCATTTTTAACAAAAGCTTGACCATTTCTACCCGATCTTGTGGGAATTACACAGTCGAACATATCTACTCCTCGCAATACGGCACCAACAATATCACTTGGCTTACCTACTCCCATCAAGTATCTAGGCCTGTCTTTAGGAAAAAAATCTGTAGAATAATCTAAGACCTCAAACATTTTTTTTTGAGGCTCTCCAACGGCAAGACCCCCTATAGCATAACCGTCAAAACCAATATCATTAAGATAACGTGAACTTTCTTCCCTTAGATCTTTAAACATTCCCCCTTGTTGAATTCCAAATAAAATGGAGCCATTGGAACCTTTAAAAGAAGATTTAGATCTCTCAGCCCATCGTGAAGACAATCTCATACTTTTTTCTGCGACTTCTTTTTCTACAGGGAATGGAGTGCACTCATCAAAGGCCATAATGATAGTGCTCTTTAATGTTTCCTGGATCATTATTGAAGCTTCTGGAGTTAGCAAAAACTTCTTTCCATCTATATGAGAACGAAAGGTCACTCCCTTCTCATCTATTTGCCTGAGCTTTGAAAGGCTCATTACTTGAAAACCCCCACTATCAGTGAGGATTGGGCCCGACCAATTCATAAATTTATTCAAACCTCCCAAATGGTTGATTACTTTTTCTCCAGGTCTAATCATGAGGTGATAGGTGTTGCATAGAAGAATTTGAGCTCCAATTTTTTCAAGCGTTTCGGGAAGCATTGCCTTCACAGTTGCAGCAGTACCAACTGGCATAAAAACAGGCGTTTCAATATAGCCTCTAGCAGTTTTTAATAATCCAGTTCTCGACTTTCCTTCAACATGAGAAACTGAAAAGTGATTTAGGTTCATAATTTAATTCCTCTTGAATTTCTGTAAGCTTGTAAATATATTAGAAAAAAAGGCTGAGCAACAATGTCACATAATACCGATAAAGTCGAACCAGAATATAAAGATGAGGGACAGATATTAAGGCCATCATCTACGGAGCATCCCCTTTATGATAAGATAGTTGACGCTTGCAAGACAGTGTATGACCCCGAGATCTCAGTAAATATATACGATTTAGGTTTAATTTATACAGTAGAGATAAGCGAAGATAATGAAGCCAAAATTTTAATGTCATTGACAGCACCTGGCTGTCCAGTTGCTGGTGAAATGCCCGGATGGGTATCTGATGCCGTCAAGCCCATAGAAGGGCTTAAGTCTGTGCATGTAGAGATAGTTTGGGAGCCTCAATGGGGGATGGAAATGATGTCCGATGAGGCTAGATTAGAACTAGGGTTTATGTGATCTGTTAATGAGCAATTTTCTTAACATAAGTAAAACAGCGGCTAACCATATCAGAAAGATAATCGAGAATGGTGGCGGCAAGGCACTGCGAATAGGTCTGAAAAAAGGAGGCTGCGCTGGGATGGAATATACAATGGAGTATGTTGATGAAATCTCCGACTCTGATGAGATAGTTGAAGTAGACGGCGCTAAGGTTGTAATAGCACCTACCGCTCAAATGTTTCTATTTGGAACCGAAATAGATTACGAGAGTGGGCTATTGGAATCTGGATTTAAGTTTATTAATCCTAACGTTTCAGAAACATGTGGTTGTGGAGAGTCTATAAAATTTGATGTTAGTTGAATTTAATTAGACAATGAAAAATAATAACAAGATTATAGCAGCTAATTGGAAAATGAATGGATCCGAAGAGCTCATGAGAGATTTCTCGCAATTAACACGTTCAAAACGTAACGATATAATCATATGCCCACCATTTACGCTTTTAGATTCAGCGAAAAAACTTTTACCTAATTTTATAAAAATTGGTGCTCAAAACTGTAGCGAGGAAGATAAAGGCGCCTTCACAGGAGAAATATCCGCATCAATGCTGCGGGAGAAAAGCGTGTCATACGTTCTGATAGGACACTCTGAGCGTCGAACATTATTTAAAGAGACTGATGATGTAATCTTTAAAAAGGTCGAGGCAGCAATTAAGGGTGCACTTACCCCTATCGTCTGTATTGGTGAAACACTGTCAGAAAAGGAAGCCAACAAAACATTACAAGTACTTGATAGTCAGATCAATGGATCGCTTGCCAAGATTGAACCTCATGAACAAGTTATAGTTGCATATGAACCTGTATGGGCAATAGGAACTGGATTGATACCTGATGAGAATGAAATAAAAGAAACTCACCTGTACATCAAAACAAAACTTAACCAACATTTTAACGCTGATATACCCATTTTATATGGTGGATCAGCTAATTCAGAAAACTGTAGTCAAATCATTTCAATAGACAATGTTGGAGGCTTGCTGGTAGGTGGAGCCTCTCTAAAAAAGCATGATTTTAAAGCAATTTGTAACTGTTAACTAAACAAAAGCATCTGGCATAGAGCTTTTCTTTTTAAGCACATATTCTTTAAGCTCTTCTCTCTTCGATAATTCAAGTTCAGGCGGTTCATAGTACTTCAAGAGCTTTTTAGCTTTCTTGTTAGCTTCAAAGGTTAAATCTTTTTCACCTTCTTCTTGCCATGTTTCAAAAGGCTTATAATTCAAAATATCTGAACGCCAAAAAGCTGATTTGAAATTTTTTTGTGTATGGTCACATCCTAAAAAGTGGCCTCCAGCGCCAACATCTTTAATTGCTTCAAATGCTATGTCACTTTCTTCAACGTCAATACCTTTTGAAAGAGAGTTTAATATTCCTAATTGGTCTGCATCCAT
Organism: uncultured Alphaproteobacteria bacterium; assembly: GCA_902524655.1. GTDB lineage: Bacteria > Pseudomonadota > Alphaproteobacteria > Rhodobacterales > Rhodobacteraceae > CACIJG01. The sequence continues at coordinate 50,450 of CABZEG010000005.1, forward strand.
TATAAATTTTTCTACACTTGCAACTAATCCACCTTCTAACCATCCACATGAATGCAACATAAAGTTAACACCACCCATTAACCCAGCGTGAAGGCTATTAGATGTTTCATATGCTGCCTGAGCGTCTGTAATTTTTGAGCCACAAAGTCCTCCCCCTGACCTGTATGGAATTTTTAACCGTCTTGCCAACTGTCCTGCCCCATACAATACTTTTGACGACTCTGGCGTCCCAAATGTTGGCGCACCAGAATTCATATCGATAGATGTAACGAAAGTACCAAAAATTACAGGAGCACCCTTTCTTACTAATTGACTATAAGCCACTCCTGCTAGAACTTCCGCCAACACTTGTGATAGTGTCCCTGCCACTGTCACGGGTGCCATCGCACCTCCAACAATAAAAGGGGAGATAATACATGCTTGGTTCGCTCTAGCGTATACTTCCAGGGCACCCATCATTGTTGCATCTAATACCAGTGGAGAATTAAGATTAATCAAAGATGTCATTACGGTATTTTCGCTTACAAATTTTTTACCAAAAATAATTTCACTCATATCAACAGAGTCTTCTGCCCTTTCAGGCGCAGTGACCGAACCCATATATGGCTTGTCTGAAAGTGTCATATGCGCAAAAAGCATGTCTAAATGTCTCTTATTTACCGGAATATCTGTTGGCTCACAAAGGGTTCCTCCTGAGTGATGAACCCATTTTGACATATACGCTAATTTAACAAGTTTCTCAAAATCTGCTATCTCAGCATAGCGCCTTCCACCCTCAAGATCTCTTATAAAGGGGGGGCCATACACGGGCGCGCACACCAAATTCTTTCCTCCTATTTCAACATTCTTTATCTTGGATCTTGCATGTTGAGTGAAAGTAGCTGGTGCGGTAGAACAAAGCTTGCGCGCTAGACCTTTAGGTATTTTCACCAAATCTCCTTTTATATCGGCTCCAGCTTCTTTCCATAATTTTAATGCAAACGCGTTATCAGGGAATTTAACGCCAATTTCTGATAGCACTTCTTCAGCACTATTTTCAATTACTTCCAAAGCCTCTTCATTGAGCATTTCGAAATTCGGAATTTTTCTCTCAATATATTTAGCAAACTCTACTCGTTGAGTCGTTCTAGCTTCACGTCTGGCAGCTCTTCCACCCGAACCTCTTCTTGCTCTATTCAATATTAAATACCAATCAGAAATATGTTTTGTTTGCAACCATGCGTTATGTTACCTAATGTTGATAGCAATAACACCAATTTTATAGATTAAAAAGCCTATAATTCGTCATGATCCTAATTATTGATTTTGGAAGTCAAGTAACTCAACTAATTGCAAGGCGTATAAGAGAGCTTAGCGTTTATTGCGAAATTATTCCTTGGGATGCAGATATTCTAAATATTAAATCAATTATCGAGGCAAAAGCTCTTATTTTGTCTGGAGGCCCAGACTCTACTAGGGTGAAAAAAAGCCCTACAGTTTCAAAACGAATTTTTGACTTAAACATCCCGATATTAGGCATTTGCTACGGGCACCAACTTATCTGCAAACTATTAGGCGGTAAGATATCAAAGTCAGAAAAGAGAGAGTTTGGAAAAACGATAATCCGTAGAAATAGCAAAAATCAGTCCCTATTGCTAAAAAATTTATTTAAAAATAACGTAGAAGAAGTTTGGATGAGTCATGGTGATGCAGTAACAGAATTACCAGAAGGTTTTGTAGAACTAGCAAGCTCGGACACCTCTTCATTTTCAATAATTGGAGATACTGCTAGGAAGGTTTTTGGTGTTCAGTTTCATCCCGAAGTATTTCATACATTAAACGGAAAAAAATTTTTAGAAAACTTTGTAAACATTGCAAACATTAAAAGAAACTGGACACCCGTCAAGATAACGGAAAGTTTGATCGAAAAACTTAGGAACGAGATAGGAGACGAAAGGGTAATTTGTGGCCTATCTGGTGGTGTGGATAGCACAGTCACAGCTCTTCTATTGCATAGGGCAATCAAAAACAATCTAACGTGTATTTTTGTTGATAATGGACTTCTTCGAAAGCAAGAAGCTAATCAGATAGAGTTTCTTTTCAAAAAGCACTTCAAAATAAAATTAAAAACAGTAAAGGCCAAAAATCTTTTTTTAGAGAATCTAAAAGGAGTGAGCGATCCTGAAAAAAAGAGAAAAATTATAGGGAAGCTTTTTATAAATGTCTTTGAAAGAGAGGCTAAAAAGCTAAGAAAAATAAGTTATCTAGCACAGGGCACGCTCTATCCTGATGTTATTGAGTCGACGTCAGTGCATGGGAAATCATCAGCAACTATCAAGAGTCATCATAATGTCGGTGGGTTGCCGAAAAAAATGAAATTAAAGTTAGTGGAACCATTAAAAACACTTTTCAAGGATGAGGTTAGAAAAATTGGCTCTGAGTTGAATCTCAATAAAACTTTTCTAGATAGGCACCCTTTCCCAGGACCTGGTTTAGCAATAAGGTGCCCTGGTGAAATAACTGCAAAAAAACTCAGTCTTCTGAGAGAAGCAGACAATATTTTCATTAATCAACTGAAAAAGCACAAATTGTATAATAATGTATGGCAAGCTTTAGTTATTTTATTGCCTATTAAGAGTGTAGGCGTGATGGGAGATGCTCGAACACATGAATATAGCTGCGTCTTAAGAGCAGTGAGAAGTACTGATGGAATGACCGCTGATTTTTCTTACTTCAAAAAAGAATTTTTAGAAGAAACCAGCAACAAAATAATTAATGAAGTCAAAGGGATTAATAGAGTTTTGTTCGACATAACCTCTAAGCCCCCTGGTACAATTGAGTGGGAGTAGTTATTTAGTGTAAGTATCTGTTTTTATGAAATTAGTTACTTACACTTAACCTTTACAATAACAAATCAATCGTTGATTTCCAAAGTCTTTTTTCTTTCAGTTAAATCGAATGTTGCACAATCGTGTGACTACTGAAACTCGTAGTAACTCAGAGACTAAGATTTGGCACTGAAGAAACAGCACTTTGCTGAAGTCGAAATACCGATATTTGGCAAGGCTTGTATCTACAAGCGAGCTGAGAATTGGCAGTTTCGCATGTGGTTGCCAAAAGAAAATAAGTACGCACGTAAAAGCTACACACATGCAGTGAAGCGACCACAATTGAAAAGGCTAATCCACTTCGCGAACTTACTGCTGAAGAAACTAAACACCTTAGAAAGTTAGAGGCAATAGCTGATATACTTAAGTGTGGGGAAAACGTGCAAAACCGTCAGTTACAAACGTGGTCAAGCAAAGAATAAGAACAGTTTGGATACGAGTGGAAAGAGCAACTTGAACTGCGTAATGAGCTAAAAGATAAACCAAGCAACTTAAGACGATATGAAGAAAAGCTGAAACAAGCTACTTTTAATTACAATGATGCAAAAGGCTCTAGCAGCAAAGGCAAACACTCTACTGCTAAGAAGTTTTACAGCAATAGTGAAAGCCTTGGTGAGGATGCACTAGAGATACTGCAAGAAATTCTGCACGATGACAGCAATCTCCGCGTATGTTTTGATAGAGATGTAGAATAATAATTTCCAAAATGTTTTTCTCGAAAAAAAATTTTATTAAAATAGAATGTAGTTAAATCTTATGAAATAAGGCGGTATTAATATTACCTAGAGTAGACTTGGTAAGAGCAGATGAGAACAATTGGTTGCTTCTTAATAGTCCTGATCATATATCCGATTTCATTAGAAAAAATGGATACTGGGGACTGAATGAGGCTACAATTGCTAAAGTCTTTTTAGCAAAGCGGTCACACACAAATGTTCTTGATATTGGTTCCAATATTGGCGGTTTCACTTTGCCAATAGCAAAATTTGTGTCTTCTAACCACGGCAAAGTATTTGCTTTTGAACCGCAACGAATTGTGTTCCAACAATTGTGTGCTAACATCTTTCTTAACCGACTAGACAATGTTTATTCTTATAACATAGCTCTATCTGACAATGTTTGTGAAATCGAGATTCCAGAATTGGCTTTTTGGAAAAGCCAAAATATTGGTGCGTTCTCATTGGATGAAAGCATCAGAGCAAATCTTGTCGGAGAAGCTAAAATAGGAAAGACTTTAAAAAACGAAGAGTCTGATAAAAAATACAGCGTACAGCAACGAACACTTGATTCTTTGGATTTTTCTTTTGAAATAAGCCTTATGAAAGTAGATGTAGAGGGACTTGAATTGGAGTTTTTTAAAGGAGGTTTAAATACAATAAAACGAAATGACTTTCCTCCAATAATTTTTGAACTTTGGGAAAATAAAAGTTGGTATAAAGAAAAGGCAGAAAATACAAAAAAAATTTTGACCGAGTGGGGATATAAATTTTATGCTTTTGGTCGCGAGATATTAGCACAAAATCCAAAGCATTCAATTCAATGCGAAATTACTAAAGAGAACAACAAGATTAACTTAGCGATAAAGAGATAACTTTATCATATTTTTTCCAATTTTTTTGAAATTTCACAATCACTATTTGCTTAGCAAATCAACATGTACAGAAACATTAAGAGTGAAAATTAGGAGAAGGCTGCGTAATATACAAAAGAATATAAAAAATTAAACCATTAAGCCGAGTTGTGGAGGGAAAAAATTATTTTTTAACAAGTATGCGGGCCACCGAATATTGAAACTAGTATATTTTTCAATTATTAAAAATATATTACGATGGTGTCGTACAAATTTGTAAAATAGAAGCACGTTAACAATTTCTATTTATTGAGTTTTAAAAAGCTTAAAGCTTAAGTGGCATATTTTGTGATTTTAAGTGACAAACTTTTCTCTCAAAAAATATAATTTTTTTGTATTATTGAGGATACGGCTTCTTTTAATTTAAACAGGAAGCAATAGTTTTTTGAAAGTCTGAAAGGAAAAAAATGAATTCTCCAAAACTTTCCTACAGAGCAGAAATTGATGGCTTACGAGCAATAGCCGTAGTTAGTGTAGTTTTATATCACGCAAAATTGGTGCTCTTTGGTAGAAATTGGTTTGAAGGTGGCTTTATTGGCGTAGATATCTTCTTTGTGATTAGTGGATATCTCATTACTCGCATTATTCTCTCTGAGCTTCATTCAAGAGGTTCATTTAGCTTTCTAAACTTTTATGAACGACGAGCACGACGAATTCTTCCGATGCTTCTTGCGGTAGTAGTTACTGCGTTCGCGTACGGCTTTTTAACCCTGTTGCCAAGTGAAATCAGAGAGTTATCCTTAAGCTCTTTATTTTCTATTTTTTTCACATCAAATTTCTTTTTTTTTGAAATCACGACTGAATATGGTGCCGAAAGCTCTTTTTTAAAGCCTATGCTTCATACTTGGAGCTTAGGTGTTGAAGAACAGTTTTATTTAGTATTTCCAATCTTAGCGATTGTCGCCTTTAAGTTTTTCAATAAACACTTTTTAACCATCATTGTTGGCTTATCTCTACTCAGCCTTCAATTTTCTGAGTTAATGGAAGTATGGAATTCTGATTTGAATTTCTATCTACCCTTTAGTAGGTTTTGGGAATTGGCCGTGGGTTCGATTCTTGCTTACAGAGAGCTTAACTATAGAACCTCGGATGAGGGTATTGCAACAAAGTTGCTTCCAATATTTGGTCTGTATCTGATCACCTATAGTATTCTTTTTTTTGATGAAAAGACGCCTCACCCAAGTATTAATACCCTAGTTCCAATTGTTGGTGTTGCATTAATCATTGGCTTTGCGTCAGCTGATGAATTGGTAGGTAAGGTCTTAGGGAGTAAGCCTCTCGTTTGGGTAGGGCTTATTAGTTATTCAGCTTATTTGTGGCATTTCCCAATCTTTGCGTTTTATCGTATTGAAAAAGGCTCGTTATCTAATTTTGACAAATTTGAAGTGATAATTGGCACAGCCGTAATATCTGTCTTTGGGTATTTTCTAATCGAAAAACCGTTTAGAAAGAAGATTAAAACTAAGACTTTTGTCGTAGTTCTAACATCAGTTTCAACGTTGCTTATTGTGTGCCTCTCATATGTAGGTTTTTCCAAAGGATTTGAAAAACTTTGGGTTGACTATTCACAAAAAAATAAAGTAAACGCCTACCTGTTGATAAGAGATACTCAAACTCGATGGCCATATCATTTGGATAGGAAATGTATTTTCAATGTAATCAAGCAGCCTTCTTATGATTTAGGGGAGAGAATTTCTTCATGTAGAGCACAAAGTGAAGGAGTGATTTATGTAATGGGTGACTCGCACGCCATAAACTTATTCAATATGTTTGGATATAGTAATCAATTTTCGACAGTAGTTGGGTCTACACAAGGTAGTTGTAGACCACATGGCTGTAGGAAGAATATACCCAATCAATATAATTACTTTAAAGAAAAAATTCTGCCTCTAGTTAAATCAAAAGATACCATTATTTTTCATCAAAGCGGCTCATATTTGATGGCAGATCGAAATGGTTTAAATGACTCTCAAAGGACTTTTGACGAAGGTAGCGGCTCTATCGATGTTGAAAACATTATAAAAGTAGGCAATTTTTTGAATGAAATTGCTAATAAAGTTGAAGCAAAGGTTATTTGGTTGGGTCCTTTTTTAGAGTACCGATACAATCCTAAAAAAATCGTTAGTCAAGTTCGAAAAGACGGCTCCGTTAAACAAAAGTACCTTAAAGTCCATCCCAATAGTCCTATTCTGTTCGATAAGCTTGAAGAAGTACTCAATACTATTGAGGGCAACAAGTTTCATTACGTTTCTTTCGGAGAATTTTATCAAGTCGAGCATATTGCAATAGTCAAAGGAGTTGATGGTAGTAAGTGTTTTCAGTTTAGAGATACAGACCACTTTACAGAGTGTGGTGAGCGCAGAATTGCTGAGTCAGCAAATTATGATTTTTTAAGCTACTGACTTCGAAACCTTTCAACCGACTTTTCATTTCGTGTTGATAAAATTTGGGTAATTTGTTCCCTTTGTGCTCGCTAACAAGGCATTGTTAGGGACATGTAAGGAGGTGTATTCTATGTTTTATAAATATACGCTTTTTACAATTTCCACTATTAAAAAGAAGTGATCAAAGTAACTATTTTGTTGAATATTAGTTATTTAAATAAAACTAGTTTGAAAGGATAAATTTTTAGTAGAAAATTTTGTAATTCAATTTTTAGCATCTTCTTACCCTGTAAAACCTCTTAAAAAATAAAAGACCTTTATATGACCTTGCTCTAATACTTGACATACGAAGTGCTGGAGTAAAAATATTGATTGGTATACGTTAACAATGTTTTGTATTTTCCATTTTATTTAATTTGGATTTGCTGTGACTTATTACAAACTTAAACTCAATTAAAATGGGTTAATTTAATTTTCATTTTAATTTATGGTTACGGTATTTTGCTGTATTTTCAGGTATAAAAAGTTTGCTGCTTTACAGAAATAATTTTTGTTTCAAATTAGTAGCAAGCTTGTAAAAATTATAAAAACAATATTTTATAAGGGCAATACTATTGAGTAAATCTAAATGAATGGCACCTCGAAACCTGCTCTAAGACAATTAAGTGATCTTATAAAACACTTAAAGTGCAAAAGATTCAACGAAGCTGAGGAGACAGCAAGATCTATTTTAAAAGATTTCCCAAACAATCAGATTGCATGGAAAGCCCTTTGGGTTGCACAACAAAACACAAAAAAAACTAGTGAGTCATTAGACGCTGTTCAAAGATATGTTAAGCTAGCCCCAAAAGACCCTAAAGCACACTACTACTTAGGTATTACTCTCAAAGCATTAGGAAGATTTGAAGAGTCAGAAATTAGCCTTAAAACAGCTATAGAATATAAACCTGATTATTATAAAGCACACTTTAATTTAGGTGTCTCTCTCCATAAATTGGGAAAATTAAGAGAAGCATGCAGTGCTTTTAATCAAGCAATTTGTTTAAATAGCGAGTGTCTAAAAGCACTTAGAAATATTGGCTTTTTAATTATGAAACTCAGGTTTACATCATCAGAACCTGAATTGTATCCAGTATTGATCAATTTACTAAAGAAAAATATCATACGTCCTCGTGATTTGGCGCCCTCTATTTCAACACTTCTAAGACATGATCCCCTTATCAGTAGTTTACTAGTTGAGAAAAATATTATTCACAGCGTAAAAAAAGTAACTGGGGTGATAAAGTCTCTTAATAGACTTAAGTTACTGCATCATTTGATGCGTACATGTCCCCTACCCGACCTGCAATTAGAAGGATTATTTATGAAGTTACGGAGCTTTCTATTGAAAAACAATGATAAATTAGAGGCTTCTCCTGAGCTCGAATATTTTTTGTCAACCCTCTCTCTTCATTGTTTCACTAATGAGTATATTTACTACGAAAGTGAAGAAGAGTGTCAGCTAGTCACTAAGTTAGAAGCAATAATTTCTGAGGCGAGCACCAACTCAAAACAACCGAAAATACTTTCAATACTGTGTCTTGCATCTTACCGCCCACTTCATAAATTTGATTGGTGCAAAAAGATTAAAATTCTCAATCATTTAGATGAGATAAAGAAACGGCTAATTGAGGAACCGCTTCTTGAAAAGACTATTTCTAGAAACATAGTAGCAATAGAAGAGACATCCGACAAAGTATCAAAAAAGGTGCGAGTGCAATATGAAGAAAACCCTTATCCAAGATGGGTGAAACTAGCGCTATACACCAGTGGGAAGTCAATCGACAAAGTTTTTAATAAAAATAAATTTCAACTTTATTCGGAAACCATTAAAGACATAACATCACCCAAAATACTTATTGCAGGGTGTGGCACTGGACAACATGCGATAGAGACCGCTTCCCGCTTTTCTGAGTGCCACGTTACCGCAGTGGATCTGAGTCTTGCAAGTCTCGCATATGCCATAAGGAAAACAAATGAGCATAAACTGACTAATATAGATTATTTCCAAGCAGATATTTTGAAACTAAATCACCTGGGAAAAGAATTTGATATAGTTGAAAGCTCAGGTGTTCTTCATCATATGTATGATCCCCTAGCTGGATGGCGAATGCTCACTAATCTTCTAAAGTATGGTGGTTTGATGAAAATAGGTTTGTATAGTGAGCTAGCTCGGCAGGATATAGTGGAAATTAGAAAGAAAACTGAGAAAATAAGAGAGAAGATCTCCACCGATGATATGAAAAAATTTAGACAATCAGTTATAAAATCGCCTATTGGACTCTATAAACAACTAGCCAAGTCCCAAGATTTTTTTAGTCTTAGTGACTTTAGAGACTTAATATTTCATGTTCAAGAACATCGTTTTACCCTCCCACAGATTGAGCGTTGCCTCAAAGAGTTAGGGCTTAAGTTCTGCGGATTTGAAAATGAAGATATTATTTCAAGTTTTAGATCTTTGCATGGGAAATACGCAAACAAATATGATCTAGAACTCTGGCATCAATATGAAAAGAATACTCCTAAAGCTTTTGGTGGGATGTATCAATTTTGGTGTCAAAAGATATAATTTGAATAATAGATATATGGGTATATGTACTTAAACTTTTTTGTGTATTAACGTTAATCGTATTGTCTGTTTCAAAATATTTTTTAATATCATATTGGTACATGACCAATTCAGAGGAGGATATTAGTCTTTTCCCATTTCCAAGTTCAGATTAGGCTTTTACGGTCTCTTTCAGAATATCGAAAACTCAGCAAAGATTGCTTAAAGTTTAGTGTTTTAATCTCGATAAAAATTATGTGTAAATACGTTTTTCAGTACACGTCGCTATCGCCTTGAGAGAAATGCCATGCACCAGCCTTATTTATCTTATCCAGAATTGTCTCATTCCCTGTTATAAAAATGAAACGACTAGTATACTGAAGCTTGAGCCCGAAGTCGCCAAATGCTTTTGCATAACGATGATCTGGAGTCAGCCAGGCGGTAATTTTGTAACAACCCCATTGCGTAGCCAACGTTCCAACAAAATCGAGTGCAGCGGCGACTGCCTCATCTCTTTTTTGTTTAAGAAAAAATTCGCAAATATGCAAAATTTTTCCATCTAATGATTCAAATATTTTAACAACTATAAAACCCATATCATCGCCTATTATAAAACTCATGTATACTTGCTTGGGTTTACTATACCTCCACTGAAGATAGTTATTGTCTCGATTGAAACCTAAATAAAAGTCAGTTTCTTGCCATATGCTTTTCTTGGATTTCAACAAAGAAATATCAACAGCTTTTATAACAAAGCCTTGGTCTTTTGTCCGACGGGTTATTTCTTCTTCAAATAGATATTTTTGTCTAACTGGAACTTGACACAGCTCTATCCATCCATTTCGCCTGAAGCTACGCTCCGAATTCTGGTTGGGAAAGGTTATCCCGATTTCGCCTGCTGCTAGAATACTTTCACGTGCTATCCGTCCTAACACATGAAGATGGCCTAACCCTCTAAAATCTGCGTGCGTCATTACGTCTTGTGCAGATCTGGCGACTATTAGGTCGTTACCCACTCTTATTCGATGACAAACCATGGCAAAGAAAGAGATTATTTCATTATTATTTTCTATATAATAAAGATTTGCATTACCATTAGGTGTGTTAAAATATTGCCATTTTAAAACCTCAAGATCGTGATCGATGTGAGGCATACATTGCCGCATCAACTTCAAAATTTTTGCTGCTGGGAACTCATCAAAGTTTGTAATTTTTCTTATATCTGGATTTTGCACAAATAAGCCTTTTGATTGATTATGGCATACGTGCCTAGTAATTAGACTTCGCGATGACTCTCAAACTGTAACACATTTGACGTCAAAGTTGCTAGAGCGGATTGAAATAATATATTGTCAATTGTTTGAAGCACATTTAACCCAAATTATGTTTTAGTAGGTCAAATCAAACCTTTATACGTACACTTACCATGTACTAAATGATAAAACTTTAAATTTATTACTAAATACATAACACCAATAAAGCAAATAAACAAATAAGATGGATGTGTTAGACTTTTATTGGTAGACTTTTTGAAACAAAAAGACTGGAAGATTGGTATAGCGAGGCGGGTCTTAAATTGTCTTATACATAATTATCTGTTATCGTCTAACATGAACATTTTAGGGTCTTTAGATGACTGATAATATTTTATCAATTGAAGAGCTTTCTGATAATTTAAAGCTAGCCGAGAACACTAACTACATTATTACATCAAATAATAAGATCTTGTATGTGAAATTAAAGAGCCTTCTTGGTTTGAAAGATTCTTCTTATATATTTGTGCAAAATTAGGAGCTTGCAAAAATGTTTTTTTCAACTGATTCTCGTATTTTGGTGGTAGTAGCACATCCTGATGACGAAGTGCTTGGATGTGGGGGTACGATCTTAAAAGCGGTTAATGCGGGTGCTACGGTCTCAATAATGTTTCTTGGTGAAGGAACATCATCAAGGTTTCCTGTTGGTGAATATCACTCTGAAGAATTCAAAACTAAGACAAAAATAAGAACAAACAGCGCTTTAAACGCCCTTGAGATTTTGGGTGTAAAGGATTATTGGTTCGGTGAAAGGTTATCTTGCCAATTCGACAATGAAAAGTTGCTTGCTATTGCAAAGGACATTGAACTCCGCATTCAGCAATTTAAGCCAACTACTGTTTTAACACATGATCGTTCAGAAGTAAATGTTGATCATCGGCTTACATATGACGCGGTGGAAGCAGCTTGTCGTCCAACCATGCAAAACTCACCTAAAGAAATTCTTTCTTTTGAAATCATATGCAGTGGAAGTTGGACTTTTGAGACTAGTTTTAAACCAAATGTTTTTGTTGATATCTCTGATGAATGGGAAAAAAAGATGGAAGCGTGGCATTGTTACAAAGGGGAGGATCGTCCTTTCCCTTTCCCAAGGTCAGATGAGGGTTTGCAAGCTCTTTCAGAGTATCGAGGACTAAGCGCAGGTTTGCATAAAGCGGAGGGTTTTAAACTCTTGAGGAAAATTATTTGAAAAATATGATTTCTCAGTACATATCGGAGTCACTGAGTAAGAATAGCTTTGTAGTATCGATGTATACTTTTACTAGAATTGATAGATTTCTAAGTAGGTTAAAAGCAATTAAAAATAATTATTCTCCCCTTTTAAATTTTTGGAGGTTTTTTACTGTTGAGCAAAATATTTAAGATTTGTGATAAAGATGAATGGGAAGAAACACAAAACAATACTTTATTTGAAGGATCGAAAAATGATCAAATTGATGGATTTATTCACTTTTCTACCCGAGAACAATTGAAAGAAACTCTGGAGATCCATTTTAGATCAAAAAACAATTTGTACTTGTTAGAAGTAAACTCCGAAAAATTAGACATTGTTTGGGAAATCGGAAGAAACAAAGAGTTATTTCCTCATTTATATCAACCATTACCTCTAGCTAAAGTTGTCAGAGTTCATAGGATTTTTATAGACGCTAGGGGCAATCATCTAATTCCCGAAACAGTTTTTGATACGTAATGCATTTACAAGCAAAAAGATAAACTTTTTAATAAAAAAATAAAGCACTTAACACATTTTGAATGAGGTCATTAAAATATAAAGGGCAATTAAATTTTTAGTTTGAGAAATATGAAACAACAGATTGGTTAAAAAAAAAATATTTTTCAGGAAATATTCTTATTTAATACACTTTTTTACATTGCTTGCACACATTTGATATCAACCAACAAACAAGAGCAGAGGCGCACTTTTTTTTAATTCCACTAATGTAAAAGCAAATTTAAAAAATTAAAGAAGACCTTCTCATTTGTTTTAAGAACATGCTTTAAAAAGGCTACAAATTTGCATTGAAATACCAAAATACAATTTTGAAATTTGATAGTTCCAGCATAGAAACAAAAATCTGGTAAAGATATCGACAAAGCGGAAGCTGAACTCTAAAAAACCCGGGTCATCATTCTAACGCTGTAATAATTTACCTGATGTTTATTTAAGAGGAATTAACTTTTCTATCAATTTCGCAAAAAAACTTGCTCCTATTGGTGAAAGATCATCATTAAAGTCATATTCTGGGCTATGGACCGGTCTTCCAACACCCTGACCGACATGGAAATAACACCCAGGACGCTCCTCTATCATATAAGAAAAGTCCTCAGAGGCCATTATCGGTTTTGCATTTATGTCTACGTTTTGTATACCTACAATCTCTTCGGCTGCAGCGGCTGCTAGCTTAGTTTCTTTTTGATGATTTACTGTAGGAGGATACCCATAGTTATAGTCCAATTTTATTTTTCCTCCGAACCCATGGCTGTGGCCTTTGCACAATTCTTTTAGCCTTTTTACAATAAGCCTTTGTGCTTCTTTAGATAAAGTCCGGACTGTGCCACTGATATATGCTTCGTTAGGAATAATATTATGCGTGGTCCCTGCATGAAACTGGGTAATAGAAATGACTACTTTTTCCAATGCCCGTAAATTTCTTGACGAAATAGTTTGAATAGCTTGAACAAGCTGAACCCCTATCACGAGTGGATCAATTGTTTCTTCTGGTTCTGCTGCATGACCACCTTTACCAACAACTTTAATCGTAAAGTCATCTGCGGCTGCCATGTTAGGGCCAATACAAGTTTTAAAAAAACCTAAGGGAGATCCGGGGTCATTATGGATCCCATATACTTCATCAATCCGAAACTTTTTCATTATGCCTTCTTCACACATGACCTTTGCCCCTCCCCCTCCTTCCTCCGCAGGCTGAAAAATCAAGGCTACATGTCCAGAAAAATTTCTGGTCTCACATAAGTATTTGGCAGCTCCCAATAGCATAGTGGTGTGTCCATCATGTCCACAAGCATGCATAACTCCTGGTCTTTTGGATTTATACTCTTTGTTGGTCATTTCTGATAATGGCAATGCATCCATATCAGCTCTGAGCCCAATTGTTTTTCCGACAGAATTACCATTTATAATTGCGACAATGCCCGTTTTTGCAATTTCAGTAAAAATTTCATCTACCCCAAACTCTTCTAATTTAGATTTAACAAACTTAGCAGTATTAAAACAATCAAACCCCAATTCAGGATTAGCATGCATATAATGTCTCCATTCTTGCATTTCATCGAAGTAATCTGCTATTCTATTAATAATCGGCATAGTTTTATTGTATTTCTGTCAATGAGGTTTTATGAAATAAGCTACGACGTCTCATTCATAATAATATTTATAAGATTTTGTATAAAGAGTTAATTATGATTATTATTGATCAATCACCTGTCGAAAATGATTTTGTTCAAAACCCTTATATTTTCTATCGTAAAATTCTGAAAAAAGGTGGTATTTGTTATTGGCAAAATTACAAACAAAAAGCTTTTTTCAACTTTGAAAGCATAAATAAAATTTTTAAGGACAAAAGGTTTGGTAGAGAAGTCCCTTCGAACTTATTACAACCCGATGAAACGAATCTTGCTCATTTTTACAGAATTGAGCGAAATTCAATGCTGGAACTGGAAGGCAAAAGACATTCCCGGTTACGCGGATTAGTATTACGTGCATTTACCTCTAAAAATATTCGAAAGATATCTAAAGACATAGACAGGCTGTGCGCCAGTTTATTGGATAAGATGGATGATGGAGACACAGATTTAATAGAATGCTATGCAAAACAAGTCCCAGTAATTACTATAGCTAGTCTATTAGGAATACCTGAAGATATGTCAAATCAACTGTTAAAGTGGTCAAATGCTATGGTTGCTGTATATCAAGCAGAAATATCGGAGAACACTAAGAACTTAGCAAACCAATCTTCTAGAGAATTTTTTGAATATATCGAAGAATATGTAAACGAACGTCGTTCAAAGCCTGCAAACGACTTAATAACTCATCTAATTAATGCAGAAGAAAATAATCAAAAGCTTAATTTTGATGAGCTAGTCTCTACTTGCATTTTATTATTGAATGCAGGACATGAAGCAACAGTACACACTATAGGTAATGGGATTAAAGCGTTAGTTGCTAATAATATTGATTGTCGGTTTTTAAAAGAGAAAGATTGGTATAATATTGTAGAAGAGATACTTAGGTACGACCCACCACTTCATATGTTCACAAGATATGCTTACGAAAATTTAATTTTAGATAATGTAGAAATTTCCAGTGGCGAAAGCATTATTTTGGTAATCGGTGCAGCCGGTCACGACGAGAAAAGATGGTATAACCCATCTAAGTTTATACCGAATAGACGACCTTTAACGCATAATTCATTTGGTGCAGGAGTTCATTTTTGTCTTGGAGCGCCTTTGGCGCGTTTAGAAATAAATTATGCACTAAAAAATCTTTTTAATAAAAAAAGACATATTCAAATGCTCCAAAAGCCTGAATATGCAGATATTTATCATTTTCACGGTCTCAAGTCATTAAATGTTGAAATACGTTGAATGATCTCTTGACTTAAAATGTTTAAAAGAAATAATTTTTAATTAAAAATAATAATAGTTTTTGATCATGAAACACTTTCGCTTTGTCATCGCTTTTGTAATTTTTCTAGTTTCATTAAATTTAGGTCCTTTAGAAAACTTCATATCTCTAAATGATCTTCTGAGAGAAAATCGTGTCTATTACTTCGAAAAGAATAGTACCCCCGTAAGTGGCCCGGTCAAAACTTTTTGGAATAACGGATACGTAGAAAATACTGGGACACTCTTAAATGGGTTGAAACAAGATTCTTGGGAATATTTTCACGATAACGGCAAACTCAGAGCAAAAGGTTCGTATATTAAGGGTGAAAGAAATGGTAACTGGTTAACTTTTTTTAATAACGGAAATATGCGATCTAAGGAGGAATATGAAGAAGGTATTAAATCAGGTGTTTGGGTCTTTTATTATAGAAGTGGCAATATTCGGACCGAAGAAGAATATAAAGACGGCAATCTGGAGGGTATTTGGAGGTTTTATCTTGAAACCGGAGAATTGATGGAGAATGGGTACCAAAAAAATGGCGTTAGAGATGGGATTTTGGAGATTTTCGATAAATCAGGTGATGTTATTAAAAAAGAGACATGGAAAATGGGCATTCTGACGGATGTAGAATTATACTAAATGCAAGAAAAAAAAATCACAAAAAGCATTAACAAAAAAGATTGCTGTGGAACCAAATTTCAACTGGCAGTATGGACAGAAATTGCAAAGATCGAAACTGGAACCACTATAACATACGCTGAGCTGGCAATTCGACTTGGAAAGCCCAAAGCTGCACGAGCTGTTGCAAACGCTTGTGGTAAAAACCCTTATCCTGGCCCAATACCTTGTCACAGAGTACTTAGATCGGATGGTTCTTTAGGAGGTTATAGTGGTGTGGGAGGAGTAAAGACAAAACGAAAGCTACTAGCAAGAGAAATAAAGATTCCCAATGAATGAGATCAGTTGTTGCTAGGAGACCTTAGAAACGTTTTAGCATTGACCATTGCGCAAGCGGTTTTAGGCTCCCAAATGCCAATGTATATTATTTTAGGTGGTCTTGTGGGCCAATCGATTTCTCCCAGTCCTTGCTATGCGACCTTACCAGTATCTTTACTAATTATTGGTTCAATGATAAGTTCTCCAATCCTCGCAAGTCTCATGCAAGCAACTACCAGGAGGCTTGGATTGATTGTCGGAAATTTTGCTGGCTTAGTAGGATCACTAACTTCACTTGCCGGAATATTTATACGATCATTCGAGCTTTTTTTATTAGGCTCTTTTATTTCAGGTGGGTATATGGCTTCACAAGCATTTTATAGATTTACTGCTACCGACAATTGTGCAGATAGGTTTAAAGCACGATATATATCAATCGTTCTTTCGGGCGGGCTTATTGCCGCCATTTTAGGACCTTCTTTAATAAAAATATCTATAAATTTCAGCGGATCAGAGCCATTTCTCTATTCTTATTTAGCTATAGTAATATTGAATTGTGTCGGTCCTTTTATATTGTTTTATGTTAAGCCGGCCACTCAATATAAATCATTCAAAAGAACCACCACCAAAGATTTAATTCTGGAGAGATCAAATTTAAACAGGTCAGTAATAATTATTTTTCAAAATCCCGCAATATTAGTTTCAATAATTTGTTCTATGATTGCATATGGTGTCATGAACCTCATTATGACTTCTTCACCCATTGCAATTGTTGGCTGTGGATATGATACTAACCAAGCGGCAAGTGTTGTGTCAGCTCATGCATTGGCAATGTTTGCTCCTTCGTTTATCACCGGAAAATTAATTGAAAAATATGGAGACAGGTCAATTATATTAACAGGTATGGCTTTGTTATTACTGTCAGTTTTAATAGCATATCAAGGAATAGATATCTGGAACTTTTACTTATCATTAATATTGATTGGCATCGGATGGAATTTTGGATTCATCGGATCAACCAGTCTTTTAACAAAAAATCACTATCCATCTGAAAGAGAAAAGATCCAAGGAATAAATGATTTTTTTGTTTTTG
>CABZEG010000006.1 GCA_902524655.1 uncultured Alphaproteobacteria bacterium
TCTTCTACAAAACGTGCAATTTCTTTATTATCTTTTGCTAGAGCCTTTGCCAAAGAGTGATTTGGGGATATAGCGCAGAAGGACATTCCAAATATGGTATCAGGTCTAGTAGTAAAGACCTCTAGCTTGTCCAAATGAGGGGAGTTTGCCAAAGAGAAAGTAATAGAAGCCCCTTCGGACCTTCCAATCCAATTTTTTTGCATTAACTTCACTTTTTCTGGCCAGTTTGGTAGGTTGTCTAGGCTTTCCAAAAGTTCTTGTGAATAGTCTGAAATTTTAAAAAACCATTGGGTCAGCTCTCTTTTTTCGATTTCTGCTCCTGATCTCCATCCCTTTCCATTCTCTACCTGTTCATTTGCCAAAACGGTTTTGTCAACTGGATCCCAATTCACTAATGATTTTTTTCTATACGCTAAGTTTTTTTCCAGCATGTCGATGAAGAGTTCTTGTTGTTGTTTGTAATAGGTCTCATCACAGGTGGCAAACTCTCTCGACCAGTCAATTGATAGCCCCATTGGTTTGAGCTGGGATTTCATTTCTTCTATATTTTTATATGTCCATGTACCTGGATGTACATTATTTTCCATAGCCGCATTTTCGGCAGGCATACCGAAAGCATCCCATCCCATAGGATGCAAAACATTAAATCCTTTGTGTCGTTTGTAGCGGGCAATGACGTCTCCCATTGTGTAGTTGCGAACATGACCCATGTGGATTTTTCCTGAGGGGTATGGAAACATTTCAAGAACATAATATTTCTTTTTGGTTTGATCAACATCAGTAAAATAAGTATTTTGCTCTTCCCATATTTTCTGCCATTTTCTTTCAGCTTGTTTTGCGTTATATCGTTCCATTTTTTGCCTATGACTGTAAAATATAGATTTCAAGAGGTTTTAATTTTTTTTACAATTCTAATCAACTACTATTAATAAGCTTCTTAGTCAATTTCTGACAGTTTTTGTTGCAATTTTACATCATTAAAAAAAAACAAATAAGCAAAGTCGAATGCTCTCTTGACCTTTTAGCACTTAATAAGAAATATATACTTTACATGCTTGGGAATGGTGTAGGTTTATAAGACTTGCGCATGTCAAGCAGGTGCACCTAAATGTAAACATTTAAATATGAGGAAAGAACATGAAAAAAGTTCTATTAACGACGACAGCGATCGTTGGGCTTTCTGCGCCCTCTTTCGCTGCTGATCCGACCGCCGTGTCAGATCAACCATATTTCCACCACGCACATCCAATGACGTGGTCTGGAGCTATGTCTATAAAGTTAACAAACCAGTCAACCAAGGATTCAGACGATGCTAAGGATAAAGCAGCGAAGAAAAACATGGTTTTCGGTCACTTAGCAGGTATCACAATTGCCGCCACGACTGATTACGAAGAGCAAGTCGTAGCGAGTGTTGCGGATATAGGATCGTTAGTTGACACTGTACAAACTGCTGCGATGGTAGTTATTTCAGACTACTTGGATGACATGAAGACAAATATCAGCGCACACGCTAGCTACACGCTAGCCACTGCTATAAACGCTGGTGGTGCTTCAGCTGTTGAAGATGTGATCGATGACTTTTTAGGTGGCTCATTCTCAGAAGCTATGGATGTTATCATCGAAGCGCATGCAAATGGTACTACACCAAACGGATCAGCGATGTCAGATCTTCGTGCTGATCTACAGGCATTTGCTGATGCTCAAGACGATGCTGCAGAAGCTGTAGAAACTACTGCATCAATCAACACTACTGCTTCACTTGGTGTTGCCATGTCAGCAGGTGATGGTTGGACAGCATCAACAAGTGGAACCATTAACTTAGGTTCTGGATCAGTAGCTGGAGGCACAGTGTCCATGAGTAACGGTATGCTAACATTGTCTGTTGGTAAGACACAGCATGCTGCAACATCTGCTGTAACAAAAATGTTCGGTATGGACGTTGCATTGGATACCAATGCAGCCGATACACAGCTTCAAGCTACTATGGCTGTAGGTGGAGCTACCATCCAAGTAGATAACGAACTAGATGGTGATAACTTAGAAACTAAGAGCCAAACAGTTGGTATCAAGGGAGCATATGGCACTATGTCGTATGGTCTAGGATGGCAAGCTGATGGTGATTTAGGTTTCTCTTTAGGTACAACCCTCGGTGGCATCGGCTTAACGATATCAAGAGTTAATGCAGGTAATACCTACTCCATGGGTGTTGCAGCAGCAGTAGATCTTGGTGGCGGAATGACGTTGAACGCTACTAATGCTCAAAACTCTGATGGACTTCAGGACAAGAGCTTTGATTACGATGCAGTTACATCAGATTATACTGGTTTTGCACAAGGTAAGAGTATCACGCATGCGTTTGCACTCAAGGCAGTGCATAAGAGTATCAGCACTGTAGGTATAAACTACGCTGGTGGCGGTACATCTGTCGGTATTACTTATCAGGAAAAAGCTGGGACAAGTGCAGCTGGTGATAACCTTATAGCTTCCGGTTCTATGGCCATATCACCAACTATCACTCTGACTGGTAGCTACAACAAAGATGACGCACTAACAACGATCGGTGCTTCTGGACCATTAGGTTCAGCAGGAACACTGAGTGCTACAATGACAAGTACTGGTTCGTCAACATTGACAGCTTCTTTTAAGTTCTAAAGTGAGTAATCATTAATACTGAAAGGGCGGGTTTTCCCGCCCTTTTTTTTGATAAAACTGAATGAAAAAAAAAAAGAAAATATTTTTTCTAAAGATTTAATAAAAGCAGTGGAGCTTGCGAATTCGGGCGCTTACGATGAGGCGGCTAATATTTGCAGAAAAATAAAATCATATAATACTGATAATGCAATATTTTTTAATGTCTTTGGCATTGTATGTAGAAGGCTAGGACTTTTAGATGAAGCGGCGAGGTACTCTAAGAGGGCCATCCAAATAGATGGAAGTTTGGTTGCGGCAAAGATGAATATTGCAAATATTGAACTCCAAAGGGGTTCTATAAACGAAGCCATTAAATTGCTAGAAGTAATAGTGAAGGAGGAACCAACGTATGAAGAGGCTAAAGCAAACCTCGCTTTAGCGTATAAGAACATTGGAAAATTGCCAACAGCGCTAAATATCTATAGGAAATTAATCTTTCAGGAACCCTGGTCTGCGAAAGCAAGGTTTAACTATGCTACGACACTAGTAACAATAAAAAATTTTAAACAAGGGTGGCAAGGTTATGAGTATCGGTGGAAAATTGGAGCTGCTACTAAAGTGCAATGGCCAATCAAGAGTAAGCCTATGTGGAAGGGAGAAAGGGGAGAACGTATTGTTTTATGGAGAGAACAGGGTGTTGGAGATGATATTATATTTTTGGGTTTAGTTCCTGAAGTTAAAGAGATGTGTAGGGCGCTATCGGTATATGTTGATCCACGCCTACAACCCCTATGTAAGCGAGCGATGCCAGACATAGATTTCATCAAAGATGTTAAGGACCTAGAAAGTATCGAATGTGATTATCATTTGCCGATGGGAAGTGTACCGGGTTTGATCCGCAATGACATTAGCGATTTTGATAGGACGGTTAAAGGGTATCTAAAAGCGGATCCACAACGCGTAGAGTTGATACGTAATGAATTAAATTTACGTGGTAAGACAGCCGTTGGTATTTCATGGAAGAGTTTCAAATCTTTAAACCAAACAAAGAAGAGTGTGCAATTGAGAGATATGGAGCGAATATTTTCGGGATTGGATGTAGTATTGGTTAATCTTCAATATGGTGATATTGCGGACGAGATAAAGGAGTTTAAGGAGGAGACCGGGATAGAAGTAGTGCAATGCGCTTCTGTAGATAATAGAGAAGATCTTGATGGATTAGCGGCGTTGATTGAAGCTTGTGATTTAGTGATATCAACTAGTAACGTTACAATTCATATGGCGGGAGCATTAGCAAAAGAGACATGGGTATTATTACCCTATGTGGCAAATTTTTGGTGGTTATTAGAGAGAACGGATAGTATTTGGTATCCTAGTTTAACGCTGTATCGTCAACCTAATCTAGATGATTGGAACAATGTTTATCTATCTGTTAGAAAAGATCTAGAAACAAGGCTTCAGTATAATTGAGCTGCTGGGGGATAGGGTATAAATAAGGATAATAGACATAATATAGCAAAAGCTGACTTAGAATCTATAATGTATATGTATCGTCAGAAACGCTATGATGATTGCATCAGGGAAGTAAAATCAAAGTTAAAAAAGAGCCCTAATTCTTTACATTTGTTGAACTATCAGGCTATGGCTTATTCGGCCTTAAAAAGAGATAAAGAAGCACTTCTGAGTTACCAGAAGATTGTAAAAAAAGGACTTGAGACTAAAATAAAAGTAATACATCCCTTCGAAAATAGAAAAGTGCCCCTCTACATTGCAAATTTTGTTTTGATGGAATACGGAACTGGAGCTGTCTTTGGCTGTCCAGCACACGACCAGCGCGATTTAGAGTTTGCACTGAAGTATAAATTGGACGTGTTTCCGGTGGTATGCCCTAAAAATCAAGATGCGGCTTCGTTTTCAGTTGAAAATGAGGCCTATGTTGGAGATGGAAAAATTATAAACTCAAAGTTTTTGAATGGACTGACAATCAATGAGGCTAAGAGAAAAATAATTTCTTCACTATCTGAAAAAAAGATGGGTGAAAAAAAAGTTACCTACAGACTGAAAGACTGGGGTATTTCTAGGCAAAGGTACTGGGGATGTCCGATCCCAATAATATATTGCAAACACTGTGGCGTTGTACCAGAAAAAAAAGAAAATCTACCTGTTAAACTCCCAAAAAACGTTTCTTTTGAAAAACCAGGAAATCCACTGGCGTCTGCAACTGAGTGGCTTAAAGTAAATTGTCCAACTTGTGGAAAACCAGCCAGGCGTGAAACAGATACTATGGATACTTTCGTAGACAGCTCTTGGTATTTTATAAGGTTTACAAGCCCTAAACATAATAGACCCACACGAGAGAGTGATTTAAAATACTGGATGAATGTAGATCAGTACATTGGTGGTGTTGAGCACGCTATTTTACATCTTTTGTACTCCCGTTTTTTCGCGCGCGCTTTACATAAAACTGGGCACATTCCCAAAGTGTTTCTGGAGCCATTTTCAGCGCTATTTACTCAAGGAATGGTTTGCCATGAAACCTACAAAGATCCCAATGGCAATTGGCTTTCACCAGAAGAAATTAGAGTATGTTTGGATAGTTCAGGAAAAAAAATCGTAAAATGCATTAAGAAAGGGTCAGATGTTAAAATTGGTCGATCCGTAAAAATGTCTAAGTCAAAAAAGAATGTTATAGATCCAATAGACATAATTGATCAATTCGGAGCAGATACAGCTAGATGGTTTGTGATGTCGGATAGTCCTCCCGAGAGAGATATATCGTGGTCAACAGAAGGTGTTGAGGGAGCATGGAAACATCTTAATCGAGTCTGGCGATTGACCAAACAGATAACCAATATGCTTGAAGAGAAAAACTTAAATTTAAAGTCATTTGAAGATAGAGAAATAGATGATTTTATTTTTTATACATCAAAATTTATTGAAAGTTTTTCCTTTAATAAAGCAATCGCGAAAATTTATGAATTGACAAACTTTTTAGCTAAAGAGGACATAAGTATAGAACAAAAAATTTATGGAATAAAATCCCTCGCGATCCTCATGGAACCTTTTACTCCACACCTATCACAAGAAATTTGGGTTACAATAGGTGAAAAGGGCCTAATTGCCGAAGCTAAATGGCCAGCTATTAAAGAGTGGAAGACTAAAAGTGAAAATATAATTTTACCAATACAGATAAATGGAAAAAGAAAAGCTGAAATATCGGTGGCTCCTAATCTCACTGAAGAAAAAATTAAGGAATTAATTCTTAGAGAGGAGATAATTAAAAAAGCTTTGCTGAATTCCAACATAAAAAGGTTCATTTATGTTCCAGGAAAAATTGTAAACCTCGTCATATGAAAGTTTAGACCTATAACCAATAAAATATTCATTGTACTATTGCTTTTTGTAAACGTTAGCTGTGGGTTTTCACCTTTGCATAACAATATAAACTCAATGGAGGTATTCAAAAATATTGATATAAAAAAAGAAAATACCTCATTTGCTTCTTTAATTGTAGAATCTCTTAATGTTAAAGCACCTTTTACGAAAAGCGGGCAAAACTCTCTGCATATAACGCCTAGTGTAAAGAACTCTTATGGCGTGATTACAAAAGAAAACGAAATAACAAGATATTCTGTAACCTTGGATGTGGCTTATGTCTTGCTCGATAAGAGATCGAAAAAAATTATTCTCCAAAATAAAGTATCTGCTACTTCAGATTACAGCGCTGCTGTGACGTTTACTGGTTTTGCCACAGAAATAGCCAAAAGAAATACATACGAAAGACTTGCCGATTCGGTTGCAGATAAAATAATTACCGAGATCCTGATTTATAATTCAAGTGAGAATGCTTCTTGATTTACTACAAGAACAGGATCGAAAGTTTAAATGGAATGTTTGAAAAGTGCTCCATGATAGTACTAATCAGTAAACAATATAACTTTTTGCAAAAAGAGGCAAAAAGAATTTCTGATGCAATTGCTGGCCCGAATGCAAATAATGAAATGAGAATAGCAAAGTATTTTAATCAGGAAATAAATGGGAAAAGAGAAGAAATAATAGCAAGTTTAAGGACAAAAAGCTTCTTTCCCGGCCCAAAAATAATAATTTTAAATGGATTGCCTGAAAAAGATTTCAAAATAATCCTTGAGATTGAGTCAGCATGGCAAAAGGATGATGCCATAACTATTGTGACGACCAATAATTTGCCCAGAAACCAGGAATTTAGGAAATTACTAGAATCCAGTATAAAGATAATTGCTATTAACTACACTGAAAATAAAGTGAAAAGTGAGGTATTGAGTAAAAAACTAGCTGAAAAAGGGCTTAAATTTGAGGGCGAGGAAGTATTAGGGACGCTAATCGAGTTCGCAAATTTTACATCTGAGGATATGCTTGATAATGAGCTTGAAAAGCTAAAGCTTTTCAAACTATACGATGACAAACCCATAACCAATAATGATTTCTTTGATATAGTATCGATCAACTATGAAATTGACGAATTAAGTTTGGCGGTGGCGGTGGCGGATAGAAACATTGTCGAAGTTGAGAAAAAACTAAGCTTATTTTATTCACGAGGCAATAATCTTGTAACTATGTTACAGTTTTTATCCGCATATTTTTATAAGTTATCTTTAATAAAGATGTATGGACCTACCAGCTTTGAGGTGAAACGTGAATATCCTTTTCTTGTTACCAATGACCTTGAAAAAGCAAAAATTCATGTAAAACGGTGGTCTTCAGAACAATTAAAAATTGTGACTAATTGTATAACAATTTCGGATCTTAAATTAAGAAAATATCACTCAGTGTTTCAACGATCTATAATAACGCAATGTCTTAATAAAATTATGGATGTATAACTTTCTTGTTTAAACCTTTAAAAAATCTAACAAAAGTTCTTCTTTTTCCCATATTTTATTTTTTATCTTTGATTTGGAGCACTTTGCATAGCCTGAGAATAAGACTCGGCAGATACGAAAAAATGCCAATTCCTGTAATTTGTGTTGGCAATGTGACTATGGGAGGTGCCGGTAAAACCCCAACGGTTATTTTTCTAGCAAACTACTTTAAGAAAAATAAAATTAAAGTCCATGTTGTAAGCCGTGGGTATGGCGGGAAATATAAGCAACCCCTTTTGGTAAATCCAAAAATTCATACTGCTTTGGATGTAGGTGACGAGCCGTTTTTGATATCTCAGTATACAGAAGTTTGGGTGTCAAAACAAAAGAAAGAAGGGGTCTTATTAGCTTACAAAGCGGGAGCTGAATTAGTGCTACTGGATGATGGTCATCAAAACTTTACAATTAAAAAAAATGTGAACATTTTGGTATTTGATGCAGAATCAAATTTAAAAAATGAAAGAATTTTTCCTTTGGGTAACTTGAGAGAGAGCCCGAAATCTGCGATTGTAAGAGCCGATTTTTTTATATGTATTGGTAGTGCGATTGCTAGAAAAAATTTTCAGGAAACATTTTTGCAATACAAGGCTTCTAAGGTTATCGAAGGAGAATTTAAGGCCACCATAAATCCCATTTTAAAGAAAAGAAAACTTGTTGCATTTTGTGGTATTGGAAGACCGGAAAAATTCTTTTCGATGCTAATCGAATTAAATATGCTAGTTATCAAAAAAGTATCGTTTCCTGACCATCATTTTTATTCAACAAGTCAACTCGATAAAGTTTTGAACATAGCAAAAAAAAATAATGCTTTAATTGTGACAACAGAAAAAGACTTTGTCAAAATTCCCAGAGCTTATAAAAAATTAGTACATTCAATAAATATCGATCTTCATATATCAAAAAATGAAGAAGTTCTTAAAAAATTAAAGGATTCAGTTTTTTAATTCTTTTTCAATTATTTCCTTTAATTCTTCATAGGAACGATTGGTGTACTTTTGTCCATTAATAATGAACGTGGGTGTTGATTCGATCGCGTCTTCATTAACATATTCACGGTATTGGTCTACTAGATCTAATGCCTTTTCTTGATCTTCCAAACAAGAAATGGCCTTTTCCTTTTCAATTCCAGATTTTGCTGAAATCTTTAAAAGCATATTTACAATGCCATCACTAGTTTCTGATCTAGACCATTTTTGCTGTTCGGAATAAAGTAAATCTAGCATGCCAAAATAACGTTTTACTGAATTTGTGCAGCGAGCGGTCAGAGCAGCCCACAATCCAGCCTTGTCAAAATAGATCTCTCTATGAATAAATTTCATTTTTCCAGTCTCAATGAAGTCTTTATTTAACTTTGGGTAAACGTCGGTGTGAAAAGCCGCACAAGCTGGGCAGGTTAGTGATGCATACTCTACAAAAATAATAGGGGCATTGTCATTCCCTTTGGACATTTCAATATATTTTTTTTCAACCTTTGATGTTTCTGCTGCGAAAGAAAATCCTGAAAAAAAAAGTAACCAAAGTAATAGAGGGAAATTAATATATAATGTTTTAATACTAAATAGCTTCATTTTTTTTCCTTGAGTGTCTAAGGTTGTTTTTCATTTTGGCAAGCGCATGCTCTAATTGCTTACTTTCTATTTTGAGGTTAGTGGCCCGTTCGCTTTTTGGCGCATCTAAACTAGGAAAATTATCGATTTCTACAACATTTTTATTGGTAATATGGTTTAATCTTTGTAATTTTATCTCACCAATAACCTCTTCTGAATAGTAAGAATTTATCTTTTCAATAATGTCTCGCGTTTGTAAAGATAATTCTGCCATGAATGGACCTGTCATACTAAGATAAAGAATATTTTTTTTTCCACCTTTGATACTCTTCATTCTGATTGGTTGAGCTTTTTTTGAAATCTCATCCCCTACTACTGCTTCCCATATATTTAAGAATTTAGTGAAGTTAACTGTAGTAGAGTAACCGTGCTTTTTCACTAGTGGCACAATTATCTTTCCAATGGATTTGAAATTACTTTTTTGATGTTTCATAGTATTTATAATGTCAACATAATCCATTGCATAGCAAATTGAAATGTCAATTATTACAAAAACTTTATTAAAATGGTATCTTGATAACGGGAGAATACTACCTTGGCGAGTAAGTCCCAAGGATGCGAAGGCTGGACAAACTCCTGACCCATATAAAGTATGGATATCCGAGATTATGTTGCAGCAAACCACTGTTAACACTGTTATCCCATATTTTAAAAAATTTATTAAGAAATGGAACTGCATTGATAAACTTAGCCAAGCTAACGAAAATGATATTTTAGCTTTCTGGGCTGGTCTTGGTTATTATGCCCGAGGAAGGAATCTTTTAAAATGCGCAAGAGAACTAGCCGAGAAGTTTGATAGCAAGATACCAAATGACAAAGAAGTTCTTTTAGGATTGCCAGGTATAGGTGAATATACTGCCTCTGCTATAAGATCGATAGCCTTCGGTGAAAGCGAAGTTGTTATCGATTCAAACATAGAAAGAGTCGTTTGTAGAATTTTCTGTATTAAAAAACCCATAAAGCAATCTAAAAAGAATATTAAAAAATATGCCCACCTTCTATTTCCGGAATACAATAGTGGTGACTTTGCGCAAGCATTGATGGATTTTGCAAACTTTATTTGCAAACCAAAAAAACCTAATTGTACACTTTGTCCAATTGCAAAGTCATGTTTAAGCTTTCAAAACGATGAAGTAGACAATATTCCTATAAAACCAACAAAAAAAATTAAACCACTAAAAAAAGGTTACGTATTTTTTGCAAAAATTAATCCTAATATGTTCTTACTTGAGAGAAGGCCGAGCGAGGGAATATTGGGGGGACTATTGGGTTTCCCTACATCTACATGGGATGAGAGAAAATTTGAAACCACGTATCCTTTTGAGGCCAAATGGACTCATATCAATAAGGTAGTTACACATCAATTTTCCCATTTCAAACTTGAACTCGAGATAGTATTGGGAGAAAAAGTAGACCCTCAATTTGATAATTCTAAATATTTGGCGATAGAAGATGTTAATTTTGATTTGATGGCTTTACCAACCTTAATGCGCAAAGTTTATATCAAAGCAATCCAAATTTAATATTATTTTGCATTCGCATTCTGTGATCTAGCTTTTTGTCTGAAATAGTCTATGGGAATAAATTCACCATCTTTTTTTACGTGCCAATAACTCCATCCATTACAAGATGGAGATCCTTCCAAAATAGCACCTACCCTATGGATTGAACCTTTAGCATTATGAGTAATTAATGTGCCATCGGGACGGACTCTCGCTACGAATCTTTTATTTACCGAAGTGAGTTCATCGCCCGGTTTTAACAAACCCCTCTCTACTAGCTGTCCAAATGGGACTCTCTCTAAATCTTTTTTAGTTTCCGTTATTTCTAAATCTTTTTCGGACAGGGTACGTGCTTTATTAATACGTTTCTTAGCTTCTTTGTAGTAACTTTGATCCTTTTCAATACCAATTAACTTCCTTTGTAAGCGTTTTGCTACAACCCCTGTAGTACCGGTACCCAGAAAGGGGTCTAAAATCACATCGCCTTTTTTTGTAGTAGCTATTATGATTCGATGCAAAAGTGCTTCAGGTTTTTGCGTTGGATGTACTTTTTTTCCATCTTTACCTTTTAGTCTCTCTGAACCTGAGCATATTGGTAAAAACCAGTCAGATCTCATCTGTATGCCCTCATTTAGCTCCTTCAAAGCGTCATAATTGAACACATACTTCGAAGTATCCGATTTTGCAGCCCATATTAATGTTTCATGAGCATTTGTAAATCTTCTACCCCTAAAGTTCGGCATTGGATTGGATTTTCTCCAAAACACATCATTCAATATCCAAAATCCAAGATCTTGCAAACTTGCTCCGACCCGGAAAATATTATGATAGGACCCTATTACCCAAATGGCTCCATCATTTTTCAAAATTCGCCGAGCCTCATACAACCACTTTTTGGTGAAGCTATCGTAATCATCGAAGCTAGAAAATTTATCCCAATCGTCTTTTACACCCTCGACCTTGGAATTATTGGGTCGCAACAAATCCTTATTAAGTTGTAAATTATAGGGGGGATCAGCAAAAATTAAGTCAACTGAATTTTCTGGTAACTTTGCCATTAGCGATATGCAGTCGTCATTAAAAAGCTCTACACCAGAAGTCGATTTACAAAAATGCTTTATTTTTACACTCATAATTAGCCTCAATTTTTACCTTAAAAATTGAAGCTAATTATTGGGTGCGTCAAATTTTTTATTTAAAAACAGTCACTTATTTTTCTAAAACACAACATATTGTATATCGGCTTAAAAGATCTCCTATGTTCAGTGTTAATACCCAACTTGTTGATACCAAGTTTGTGTTGCTCCACTCCATATCCGACATTTTTTTCCCAGCCATAACCTGGGAAGCGTATATTCAATGATTTCATATAAAAATCACGTGATACTTTTGCAACAATGGAAGCTGCTGCTATACTTGCTATTAACGCATCGCCCTTTATAACAGAACTAGCTCTTGCGCTAGATCTGAATATTTCAGGTAATTTATTTCCATCAAAGTATAAAGTATCCTGTTCTTTAGAAACTTTATTGACAGCCACTTGCATTACATGAAGCGAGCAATTTAAAATATTAAACTTATCAATCGTATTCGCTGAAGAAAAAGCAATCCCGACAGAAAAAGATTCCAGTATCTCAAAATACAATCTTATTCTATGCTTTTGGCTTAAAGTTTTTGAGTCAGCTAAACCTTTAATATTGTGTTTTTTATCAAACCTTACAGCGGCCGCAACTACTGGACCGGACCATGCGCCGCGACCAACTTCATCTATTCCACAATGAAACCCTAAGTCATCAAAATCTTTCAAATATTTTTGCCTTTACACATATTAACCCATATTTGATCTCTTAATTTTTAATGTCAACATGGTCATATACTTTTATATTTGTCAGCAATAAATTAAAAAATCTAAAATTTATTCGTTTATAAATAAGTCATGGGTAAAAATGGTTAGTGCATATGAAAGTTTGGATAATAGTTTCAGTAATGTTTTTAATGGATAATTCTCAAGTAAAGATTGCCGAAACGGTTAATGAAAGCGCTCGATTTTTCAGCACAGAAAAACAATGCATCAATACTTTGGAGAATAAAATGGTTAATGGAGACGTAATGGTTGAGTTTTTCGGTGGGGCTTTTGTAACTAGCGGCTCAGTTTTTCAAAAGATTAAGCAATGCATGGAAATGGAGTTAGAGGAAAAACAGTTAAAGCGCCTTTTGAGAGAGCTTAAGTAATATCAAAAGTCTACGAATTTTAAATTTTGGATTAGTGAATACGTAATGATTGTGACAACAATAAGCATGACACCTGTAATATAAAATCTCCTTTTTAGCTTTTTTGAACGCTCTTTTATTTCTTCTGAAGTAGTACCAAAGAATTGCTCAAAAGTTTTCTGTAGTTTTTTTATATCCTGCTCTTTTATATTTTGTGAACTACCATAAACCTCATTAATTTTTGCTGTCTTTTTACTTTTTTTCATTTACAATTCTCTTCCGTTGATTACTGTTTTTACTTTCCGCCCAGTGGTATAAAAAATTGAACAAGTATCTAATAAATACATTTCTCTCGATTATAATTCGAATCTCACGGAAGTAAAACGAGATAGCAATGAAGTTAACTAAAGAAACTATATGGCACTTTACCTGTGATTACTGTAAATTATGGTGGTCGTTTGCAACTAGCGACGATTATAAACCAAAAGGTTCCATATTTTGTCCCCACTGTGGAAAGAGGAATAAAATTGATACCGAAACCTAAGTTAATTATAAAAATTTGCTGACTAAGTGCTGCATTATGACAATTAATTTGGTTATAGCTGATAAAATCTTACTAAATTGTCATAGCTCTCTTTAATAAAATTTTTTTTATTACCTTTAAATGTTATAAGTTTTGTTTTATTTTTAAATAAATATTCATAATTTTTTTTATACATAACCTCTCTGGCAATTCTTAAATAAATATGTATTGGCAAAAAGCTGACCGGATAATTATTATCTCTAAAAACTAAAGTTAATGAATATTGGTCACCATACCATCGATGAAAGCGGTTCGGCAAAGAATAGCATTTTTCTAATAAGTCTGAAAAAAATTTTTCACCATTTCTGAGAACCATCCCACCGAAGAGATAAGGCATAACCTCCTTAAACGTTTTATTTTCAAATTCAGGATAATATTCCGGAGAATTATAATTTATTCTCGTATCGTTGTCTCTTTCTATAAGATAAATATCGTCTTTTAAAGCGTGCAATTCTAATTTTTGTATAACAAGGCTATCTGCATCACAAAAGAAAGTCGTATTACCGTTATAGGGAAAATCTTTATATGCATGTAATCTAGCCAACATAATATCTTTAGGTAAGCTAGTCCTTACTGTTCTTGTGACCCCTTGTATCTTAGGAGTTTGAAAATTTGTCAGGTGAAATATTTTTACATCATTAGCATATACCAGCCTTATTGATTTTACAAGGAGACTGGGAATGGTAATATCATTTCCTATCCAGAAAAAAGCTATCTGATCCATATGTAACAAATTTTTAATACCAAAATTTTAATAAATTTATGTTGCAAAATCCTCACTATATTTTTTGCTTCTCTAATCACAAAGTTACAAACCATAATACAAATTTTTCATAATTTAAAAATATTTTTGAGTTTTTATATCTGACCTTAAGAATTAAATAATTAAGAATATATAAATTTCAGAAACACAATACTACAATTTAAAAACTACACCATTGCAAGGTTATGAAAAGTACCTGTGACTTTGGATGGCGGTCAGCTAATCTGTGAGTGTAAGAACAATTTTTTTTAAAAAGAGATGGGGTCGTTTTACTATTTTCTTGAAATAAATAGTGTGAAAAGGTATTAGACATTCGAGCCGACTTGCAAGCTGCTGACAGTATAATCCTGAATATTGTACTTGTTCAGAAATATCTATCCACTGAAGCTAACAGTTCATTAAAAGAAAGAAGGGTGCGGTATTTTTCATTCAAGCCCCATCATTTTAATTTCAAAAGATTGAATCTAAATTTTCAAGCTAATGCATTTCTAAAAAACTTTGTTGATGAATTCTGTTGGTAAAAAAACATGATTTTACTTTTTCTTAGGTTTAAAAATCCGGACCATTTTTCATATGCTGGAGCAATTGGAATATCCGAAAATATTTCATCTACTCTTGTTAAGATAAATGCGATTGATGGTTTTTTAAATGGCGCTCCTTGCAGATATTAAAAGTTGCTAGGGTCGATGTAGAAAGACATAAATATAGATTTTGGGAATGGGAAAAGCTATTTCTGCCCTTGGACCGATTATATTTTCCAAGTGAATATCTAAAAGTAGTAGTCGTTAAATCTACTCTTTTCTAAAATCAAATAGATATAGAATATTTGTCTTTCACAATAAAATTAAACAGTTGGAAGAACTAGTTAAATTAGTCCAATATTTGATAAATATAACGACATTGTCCACGCTAAAATTATCAGGATTTTAGTTTTAAAGTTAAGTATTGACCTATATAGCGCATCTTTTTGAAGCAAGATGCATTTAAAATAATTTTGACTGAAATCTGTTTTTTACGTAAATTTATAAAACTATTTTTAAGTATGTACTTTATGGATAGTTTTTTGGACCCGTAGTTAAACGGATATAACAAATCCCTCCTAAGGATTAGTTCTAGGTTCGATTCCTAGCGGGTTCGCCAGTTTAATTTTTATCAGAAAATTTATATGCTCTAATAAAATCGTCTATAAGTCTTGGAAGTTGAGGACCCAATTTGCGTAACACTTTGACCATCTTGAAAACATCTTTCAAAATAGCTTTTGGACCTACAGAGGCGGCAATATATTTCTCAACAACAGGTCTAGCGGTCTCCCACATATTTATATTTGGATCTAAACTCCTCGACACTCCTTCAACTACAACCATTGTACGCTGCAATAGTAATAACTCAGTTCTTGTTTCCATTCCAAATTGCTCTGTTACTTCAAACAATCTGGCTAACAACTTAGCCATAGAAATATCTGAAGCCTCCATACCAAAGATTGGCTCGCCAACTGATCTTAGAGCTTGAGAAAACTCATGCACATCTTGATTATCGCTAACATAACCTGCCTCGAAATGTACTTCCGCAACTCTTAGATAATCGCGTCTCAAAAAACCTATTAGTATTTCTGCATAAGTCTTTCTGGTATATTCATCTATTCTACCCATTATGCCAAAATCCATTACTATTAATGTACCATCACTTCTACATTTAAGATTGCCCTGATGCATGTCTCCGTGAAAAAATCCATCTCTTAGAGCTTGGGTCAAAAAAGTTTTGATGATCCTTTTTGCGAAGCTTTCAATATCCACTCCACTCTTTTTAATTTTTTCTACATTACCAACGGACATTCCATCTACCCACTCAGTTGTAATGACACGTTTACCAGATAGAGACCACATCACTTTAGGAACATAAAAATTCCTATCACTTTTTGTATTTTCTGCAAATTCAGCGGCGGCTGAAATTTCCATTCTTAGATCTAGTTCTTCACGCACCAGTCTCTCAAAATGGTTTATAACTTCTATAGGTTTAAGCCTCCTGAAACTAGGTATAATAAACTCGATAAATTTTGCTAAAAATAACAAAGCAGCTAAATCTTTAAGAAAAACCTTTTCGACTTCAGGCCTTAATATCTTGACTGCTACCACTTCATTTGTTTCCCTAACTATTGCCTTATGAACCTGAGCAATTGATGCAGCGGCAACTGAATCTGAAAATGAAGAAAATATAGTGTCAACTGGACTTCCAAGTTCCTCATTTACAATTTTTTTTGCCTCTCTTGTTGGGAAAGGGTCTAAAGAATCTTGCAAAACCTTAAGTTCAATAGCTAAATTAGTCCCTACTATATCAGGCCTTGTGGATAGCAATTGCCCAAATTTTATATATGCTGGCCCCAATGCAATAAGCGCTCTAACAATAGGAGATTTCTTAAAGGGCCCTTTAATACCAAAAACAATTAAGGGCTTCCCCATGAATAAGATAACGAATTTTATCAGCTTTGAAACTTTGGTAATTTTCAAGACCTGTTCAACAGCGCCCGTTCTAAAAAAAGTTCCAACCACTCTAATTAACCTAAAGGGGTTATGAAACCACTTCATCAGATCTTCCAGCCGCTGTGCATTGCAACTACTCCTTGAGTTAAATTCCTGTAATTAACCTGTCTGAAGCCAGCTTCAGCAACTAGATTTGCAAGTTCTTCTTGAGAAGGAAATTTTCTTATACTCTCAATTAAGTATTGATAGCTTTCAGCGTCATTAGCTATCAACTTCCCAAGCCTAGGAACTACATTAAATGAAAACGCATCATAAATCTTGTTCAAGGTCTCATTTTCAACTTTACTAAATTCGAGGATCATAATTCTTCCTCCAGGCTTTAAAACTCTCAAGGCTTCGGATAAACAATTTTTTAAATCCAAGACATTTCTTATTCCAAAGGAAATTGTATAATAATCAAAAATCTCATTCTCAAAAGGTAATTTCATAGCATCTCCACACACCCATTCTAAGACTGTTTCGATTTGCTTCACCTCAGACCTTCTCTTTCCTTCTTTAAGCATATTTTCATTTCTATCTAGAATAGTAACTTTTGCTTGGTTTCTCGTTCTTTTAGCAAAGCGAAAAGCTATATCTCCGGTTCCACCTGCTACATCAAGAAGATGAGTACCTTTTCGAGGTGCTAGCCAGTCTATGAAACTATCTTTCCATAATCGGTGAAGACCTGCACTCATAAGATCATTCATCAAATCATATCGAAAAGCAACGCTGTCAAAAACCTCATTTACTAACTTAGGCTTTTCTTTTTTACTAACTTTTTTGAAACCAAAATTTTCCATTTTTATACTTCTCTAGCAATAAACAAGCAGCTTCACTCGTTGAAACCTTTAAAGAAGTTCAAATACGTTTTTCCGATTTTTTTGCTTCTTAAGATTTCAAATCCATCCATTTTTTCTAATTGTTTATTACATTCATATATAATAAGCGAATTAATCTTTGTCACTCTTAACTCTTTTAATCTGATAAAAACTTTACTAGCTTCTATCAGCTCATACGGTGGATCTAAAAAAACAACATCAAACTTATTACAAAGAGATAAATTTTTATCAAAAAAATCATGGTTAATTACGCGCAAGCAATTTACATGGTCATTCTCATGGAGCTTAAATTTAGCAAGATTTTTAGTTATGCATTCACAAGCTGCACCATCTTTATCTAAAAAAGTAACTATTGAGGATCCTCTAGATATAGCCTCAATACCGATAGCACCCGATCCAGAATAGCAGTCAAAAAACGAAATATTTGAAAATTCAATATTGAAACCGTACTCCAAAATGTTGAATAATGTTTCTTTAACCCTATCTGACGTCGGTCGAGTAATAAAGCTTTCAGAACCTTTAAATTTTTTGCCATTTGTTAGGATCTTTAAGCCTTTTAGTTTTCCGCTGAGAACTCTCATTTGAGATTTAGAGTTGCTTTAATATCAAAATTAATGTCACGTAGAATTTCTTTTTTTGGAGATTTTTTTTCTTCGATCAAACGTTTACCTATCATATAGCTAAATGGGTCATTAAAAGAGTCAACTGCCAGCAAAATCTCGTCTTTATAGTACCAGTAAGATAATTTATCCTTTACTTTTCTTTCTATAATGTCAGTAAAACCGTCACAAAGACCGGCTATTTGCAACTTTTGGTCAAATTGCTCGGTCCAAAACCATGGCTTAGCCTTGAAGCTGGTTCTTTTACCAGAGATGTTTAATGCAACTGTTTGACCTTGATCGATGGCATTTCCAACTGATTCTAGCCGCAAAAACCCTCCGTTATGATCAAATGAAGCGCAATCTCCTGCTGCATATATTGATGGGTCACTTGTCTCTAGTCTTTCATTAACCTTTATACCGTTTTCAATCTGCAATTTTGCATCTCTTGCAAGATCAACTTCCGGGTATCCACCAGTGGCAACTAGCAAAGTGTCCACGTCAATTACTTTTCCAGAAACTAGTTCAACGTTTGTAACTTCACTTTCGATGTTATTTATTTTTTTGACAAAATCATTTTCAATAATTTTAACTCCATTTGTTGAAAAGATCTCCCTAAAATAAGCTGCTGTAGGTTCTCCAGCCACCCTTTTGAGTATTCTGTCAGCCCCTTCAACAACTGTTGTCTTCATGCCAAATGAAGAACAAACCGACGCAACTTCCAAGCCCAAATAGCCGCCTCCAATTATCAAAATCTTTTTTCCTGTGTGTAGCTGGTTTTTTAAATTTTTAGCATCATGCAAATTACGCAAATAATAAGCGTTTGAATAATTATCACAATCGCTTAGAGGAGCCTTTTTAGCTTTACTGCCAATCGCGATAACTAATTTAGTGTAATCAATCTTTTCACCACCTTGCAAATGAACTTTTTTATTATCTCTATCTATTTTTGTAGCCTTCTTCGAAAGAAAAACCTGAATATTGTTGGTTTTATAATAATCAATTTTTTTCAGTAGAAGGCGTTCTTCTAGAAATTGTCCGGTTAGAAACTTCTTGGACAGTGGTGGTCTTTGATATGGGTAATAATTTTCTTCACATATCATACAAATTTCACCTCTAAAACCAAGAGACCTTAATTTGCTTGCACAAGATATAGAGGCCTGACCGCCACCTATAATTACTATTTTCTCCATCATCATAAATTTGTAAGAAAGTTCTTCAAAAAAATCAATTAACGTTGTATTAAAACCCTATGATATGTTAGTTACACTCATACATTCAATAGAGGCCTTTTATGAAATACTCTGTAGGAGACGAATTTCCAGAAGTTATTTTTAACTGGATGGATGACAAATTTGAAGTCCAGAAAGCTGGAACTGGTGAGCTTTTTGACAACAAGAATATTATACTTATTGGAATGCCCGGTGCTTTTTCACCTACTTGCTCTATGATGCACCTACCTAGTTTCATTAAAAGTGCTAAGAAATTTAAGACCTTGGGAATTGATGAAATTTTTTGCGTTTTAGTAAATGATGTTTATGTTGCAAAGGTCTGGGGTGAGTCAACTGGTGCAACAAAAGCTGGCATAAAAATTATTACCGATCCATTATCCATTCTTGCTGAAACATTAGACTTTGAATTTACGGTTAAGGGTACAGGTTTATTAAGAAGGCTTCAGAGATTTACCGCTTTAATAAAGGATAAAAAGATCGAAAGGCTTTATTTTGAAAAAGAACGCGGGGTTTGTGATATGACTTCAGCACAAACTATTTTGAACGATTTAACTTAAGTTTCCATCTCCACCTTATTAGCAAAATTAAGATCTAGTTCTGTTAACCCACCTGCATCATGTGTTGAAAGGGATATATCGACCGTTTTAAATACATTAGTCCAGTTTGGATGGTGGTTAATCTCCTCCGCTATAAATGCGATCCGACACATCCATGAAAATGCCTCCTTGAAGTTTTTAAAAACAAAGGTTTTTTGGACGTAGATTTTGTCCTCCGAAAAACTCCATCCTTTTGAAAGCAAATGTTCAAACTTTTCATCTATTTCTTTATTACTAAGTTTTCTTGGCATCTATTTTTTCTCCTTTTTTAAATGGGCTGATAAACTGTATTTGTTTGCTGCTATGGCTAACAATTTTTTTCTCTTCTTTTAAAAAATCATCTAAAGCGTTCATAAAGCCTTTATGTGGAAACCAATGGCTTGAGTATGTTATACACGCTTCGTATCCTCTTGCAATCTTATGGTCTCCTTGAGCACCAGCCTCTACCCTTTTCAAACCCCGCTCGATAGCGAAATCTATAGCTTTATAGTAACAAAGCTCAAAGTGCATTGCAGGAAAAAACTGATTGCACCCCCAATATCTCCCATACAAGCAATCTGATCCTATGAAATTCAAAGCGCCCGCTACATACTGATCATTTTTTTTTGCCAGCACTAGTAGAATGTTATCTTTTAAGTTTTGTTTCAGACCCATAAAAAAATTCTTAGTAAGGTAAGGATAACCCCATTTTCTCTGTCCAGTATTTAGATAAAAATGCCAAAATGACTCTAGCTCAAGGTCTGTTAGTTGACTTCCAGTTAAAGATTTAATCTCACCACCAAAGTTGCTTGCCTGTTTTCTTTCCTTAATTATATTTTTCCTCTTGCGGTAGGTTAATGAGCCTAGGAAATCATCAAATGATTTATAGTCTCTATTAAACCAATGATATTGGATGCCTTCTCTTACAAGCAGATTGTTTTTTTTTGCAATACTAACAAAACTTTTACTACAGAAAGTTATATGTAATGACGAAAGATTATTTTCCTCGACGAGTTTCTTTGCTGATGAAATCATTTCATTAACCTTATCTTCGTGTTCACTGTGTACTAATATTCTTTCCCCTGAAACAGGAGTAAATGGTACCGCTGCTTGTAGTTTTGGGTAGTAATTTGCCCCTGATCTCTCATAGGCATCGGCCCAACTATGATCAAAAACATACTCTCCTTGGGAATGATTTTTTAAAAAACTTACGATTATTCCTACTACGATATCTTTTTCTTTAAAAACTATATAAAAAGGAATCCATCCGGTTTTAGGTCCTACAGAATTGCTAGTTTCCAAAAGAAAAAAAAAATCATATGAAAGGAAAGGATCACCACCTGCCCTACTAGAACGGCATGCTTCCCATTCATCTCTTGATATGGACTTTATAGTTGTGCAAATTGCAGTTTCCAACATCTTTCCTTTGCAATCTTTAGTCTGCTATATCAGGCTCATAATGTTCAAAGGTGATATTATCTACTAATCCCTTCAAACTCTTCTCGATCTTCCTTGAAGTAATTGTCCAGGATAAAATTGCAATATTTAATTTTTTTAACCTTTTAACTCTGATATTTTTAATCCCTTTCCAGTCCTGAGAGATAAAATGGAATTTATTAGCAACTATTTCATTTTCAATTTTGTTATTTTTAATCTTACTACCAATACTCTCAATTTTTGGAAAACTAGTAGTTAGACCTAAAGGAAACCTTCTAAACAAATTTCTTTTTCTGATATACTTTATTAGATCTGAGTTAAAAGACATTAGAGCAACAGGGCCCTTGTAGCTTTCAAGTTTCTCTGCAAGGACCCTTGTGAACATATTCAAGTTTTTTTTAATATACTTGGAGTATTTGATTTCTATTAGCACGGGCACACGGCCATTTACTAAATTAAAGACCTCTTCTATCGTGGGCACTTTTTCATTGTTAATTAGCTTCGCTTTTTTTATGTAACTTAAGTTTTTATTAAAAACAAAGCCTGTTTTTGTTGTAAGCCGACCAAGAAAAAAGTCATGAAAAACGATAATTTTAAAATCCTTAGTAAAATGTATGTCCATTTCAATTGAGTAGTTTTTCTCAATTGCTAGCCTAAAAGCTTCCAAAGAGTTTTCTGGAATTGTTTCAGAAACTTTCAATGACCTTGAATGAAAGCCTCGGTGCGCAAAAGGCCTTTCAGTCAAGAAGCTGTGAGGGTTCGTCAAGGCTAGGATTCTACTTCAAATATTCCATCAATTTCAACCGCAACTCCAAGTGGTAGATTTGCGCCAACTGCCGTTCGAGCATGCCTTCCTTTTTCACCTAATAATTCAACTAAAAGATCAGACGCTCCGTTGATAACGCTGGGTTGCTCGGTGAAATCTGGCGCAGAATTTACAAAACCACCAAGCTTCACAACTTTGGTCACTTTATTTAAGTCTCCATTTACCGCACTTTTCAATTGCGCCAGCAACGAAATGGCGCATTGTCTTGCTGCATCATATCCTTCTTCTACATTAAGATCTTTACCTAAAACTCCTTTAATAAAACCATTTTCATTTTGAGACACTTGTCCAGATACAAAAACCAGTTTATCAATCTTTACGTAGGGTATGTAGTTAGCAGCCGGTGGTGGTGCGTCGGGTAATACTATACCTTTGTCGATAAGTGTTGCATTGATGTCCATTTTTCAATCCTTTCAAAAAAATCAAATGTTTAGGTATACTAATGATAAATATTTATACATAATTCCTTTATCTTTATAAACAAAAAGGTATTTTATGAAAAATACAAACATTGAGATTAAAGCTTTTTTCCATGAATCTACAAATACCATTTGCTACGTCGTTAGTGACAAGGAAACAAAACGAGCTGCGATAATTGATAGTTGTCTAGACTATGATCATGCAGACGGTAGTTTAGACACAGAACATGCTGATTCTGTGATACAATACATACAAGCAGAAAACTTAAAACCTACTTGGATCCTCGAAACACATGTACATGCTGACCATTTATCTGCAGCCCCATACTTTAAGGAGAAGTTCGAGGTGCCAGTTGCCATTGGTAAAAATATAACAAAGGTACAGCATACTTTTGGTGTTATTTATAATACTGAACGAGGTTTTAGAAAAGATGGTTCGCAGTTTGATCACCTTTTTGAAGATGGAGAGAAATTTAGTATTGGCAATTTAAGTTGTGAGTATATTTTTACACCAGGTCATACACCAGCGTGTGGTTCTTATAAAATCGAGGATAATATTTTTGTAGGTGATACACTTTTTATGCATGATTTCGGTACTGCAAGATGCGACTTTCCAGGAGGTGATGCTCGTGATCTCTTTAAGTCAATAAGACGAATTTTAAATTACCCTGAAAATACCAATCTTTGGATGTGTCATGACTATTTGACCGATAATCGGAAAAATTATCAGTGGAAATCTACTGTGGAAAAACAGAGAAAGTTAAACCCTCATGTAAAAGACGGTATAAATGAAGAAGAGTTTGTAAAAATAAGAGAAGAGAAAGACTCGCGTCTTGGGGCACCTAAACTTATAGTGCCATCGATACAAGTAAACATGCGCGCAGGAGAAATGCCTCCACCAGAACGTAACGGAGTTTCATACCTGAAGGTTCCCGTAAAGTTTAAAAAGGAAGAATAAACTCAAATCGTATATAAGTTACTCCTATGCACATTTCATTAAAATTTTTTTTCGCCTGTTTTTTACTTCTGTTAATCTCGCTCACTTTTCAAAAATTATATGCTGACAGAATGGTTGAGTCTCAGAAGTTGGTTAAAAGTCTTTATTCAGACTTGGTTAGTATATCAATGAAAGAGCTAACAATTGATCAGCAAAAAAATGAGCTCAACAATCTATTTCAAAAATATGTTGATATTCCCATTATCGCAAGAGCAGTTTTGGGGAAAAGTTGGCGTGGAGCTGACTCGGATCAGAGGAAGCGATTTATTCATGCATTCAAAACATATGTTTCTAATAAGTATGGAAGACAATTTTCAGAATTTAGGGGTACAAAACTCGAAATAATAAAGAGCCGAGATACACTTACAAAAGCAGGTGTACTTGTATCTACAATAGTTGTTCTACCAGGCAATCCCTCGATGAAAGTAGTATGGCAAGTATCAGATGGTAGTGGGTCTTTAAAGTTAATCGATTTAAGGGTAGAGGGGGTATCGATGCTTTCAACTGAGAGGCAGGAAATCAGATCAAAATTAAAGAAATTTAATGGATCGTTGGATAATCTTATTCTTGGAATTTCCCAGGTAAAACCCTAGTTACCCCACAAAAGAGCCCTTATCAAGCCGCCAATAAGAGAGGAATTTTTTTGTTTACTATCTAATTCATCTTGAGATTGAAACAGAAATTTTGTTGCCGTTTCATCATATACTCTTAATGTATCAAACTGATTGGGTGAAACCATCGCTATTTTCTTTTTAAAAACAATATCAGAGCTTATCTTTGTCATTATACTTGAAAATATCTTTGCTGGCAGACCACCCCCATTTACGTTTTTTAATGGTCTATTATCGTCATTTCCTATCCATACACCAATTACGTAATTGCTAGAGAAGCCAACAAACCATGCATCTCTGAAGGACTGACTGGTACCAGTTTTCCCAGCTATTTGCCAATCTGAGACGGATGCATTCTTACCTGTTCCGGTTTCTACACTTGAAAACATAAGATATTTTAGCGCTTGTGCGGCAAGCTTTGAAAAAACTTGAAACCCTTGCTCAGATCCTTCCCTGATAATTACTTCATCAGTTTCTTTTATTCTTAGGTCTCTCCACCCTTTGGAGTTAATTTTTTTCCCATTATTAAGAATACTTGCGTATGCAGTAGTAAGTTCTAATAAGCTTACCTCAGAGGATCCTAAAGCCACAGATGGTTCACTAGGTATAGCAGTGTTTATGCCCAACTCTTTGGCTAAAGTTTTTACTCTATTTATACCAATTTGACTTCCTAATTTTACCGCAACTGTATTAATAGATTTTGAAAAGGCTTCTTCTACAGTAACTGGTCCGAGATAACTATTATTATAGTTTTTAGGGGTATATTCTTTGTATTTGTTTTTACCAAACATAATCGTCACGGGTTCATCACTGATCACTGTATTGGGGGATAGACCAAGATCAAGAGCAGCCCCATAAACGAACGGCTTGAAAGCTGATCCAGGTTGCCGTTTTGCCTGATATGCTCTATTGAATTGTCCTGGTATTTTTTCAGAAGGCCTTCCGCCACTCATTGCTCTTACGCGCCCTTCTGCTGACATAACCACAACAGCAATTTGTGCTTTAGATCCTGACATGATCTCAGTCTTCAAAAAAGAATATATAGTGTCATCAACAGCATTCTGAATTTTTGGATCAAAGAACGTTCTTATTATAATATCTTCTTTGCTTTGTTTTGTTATTTCTTGAGGAGCATCCTGCATTACCCAATCAGCATAATAAGATCCAACATTATTTATACTATTCTTTTCAATTTTTGGAAGAGATCGTGCAGCTTTCTCGAAATCAGCTATGGATATAGATTTTTGGTCTTTCATTATCTTTAAAACTGTAAGTGCTCGAGCATGTGAAAGATCTTTATTGTTTATCGGTGAATACCGAGTTGGGGCTTTCAATAGACCAGCTAAGAGTGCAGCTTCACCCATTGAAAGCTTAGAGGATTGTTTATTAAAATAACGCTCTGATGCAGCTTCAAATCCATATGCCCCAGATCCTAAATATACTCTATTCAAATAAATAGATAGTATTTCTTCTTTAGAGTATGCATACTCCAAAGCTAGAGCAAAGGGAATTTCAAGTAGTTTTCTGGAAATAGTCGATCTTCTACAATGCTTTTGACTATTCGTGTCACCTTGCAAAAGACAAAGTATTTTTGCTACCTGCTGAGTAATAGTTGAACCCCCATGACCAGAAAATGGGCCCCTCCCCTCTCTCAAATTTATTCTTATTGCACCCAAAATACCTCTTATTGAGACACCATAATGGGAGTAGAACGTTCGGTCCTCTACAGATATTATTGCATCATGAAGAAATCGGTTCAAATCTTTTGATTTCAAAATACCACCAAATTGATTACCACGCCAAGCAAACACATCGTCCTTTCTGTCAAGAAGTGTTACCGAACCTCTTTTTCTATCATCCAAAAGTTCAGCGATTGGTGGTAGCTTATTTACAAAGTTTGCAACGGCTATCAAAAGAATTATAGCACCTATTGTAGTCACATTCAAAGCCAACCAAATAAAATACTTTAATGTTTTTCTTAAAATTGTATGCATGACTACTTCAAAATTTTTTCTAACAACAATTTACCCGTGAATAAATCTTTGTAAACCCATGAAGATTAAACCGAAAAGGTTCTTTTTGTGCCTAAAATTTAACCAAATACTATTTATTGCCTAAAATTTAAACAATATTAAAAGATTCTTATAAATTTTAACCTCATTATACAAAATGCCTTTTTCATTTTTGTGACCATTATTTATGTGTTGGTCCAACAAGTACAATTTGCGAAAGGAGACTTTATGAAACTTATTATTGCAGTTATAAAACCTTTCAA
This sequence comes from uncultured Alphaproteobacteria bacterium, assembly GCA_902524655.1. Classification (GTDB taxonomy): domain Bacteria; phylum Pseudomonadota; class Alphaproteobacteria; order Rhodobacterales; family Rhodobacteraceae; genus CACIJG01. The sequence goes on from CABZEG010000006.1 coordinate 26,522, forward strand.
ACTGGAAGAGGTTCGTGATGCTCTAAAAGACATAGGCATACAAGGACTGATGGTTTCAGAAGTAAAAGGTTATGGAAGGCAAGATGGTCATTCCGAAGTTTACAGGGGAGCGGAATATACCGTTAGCTTTGTACCAAAATTGAAATTAGAGATAGTTGTATCGGACAAAGATGTTTCCAAAACCGTTGAGACTATCAGTGAGGTCGCTAAAACGGGGAAGATTGGTGATGGTAAAATATTTGTCACACCTGTTGAAACTGCCCTGCGGATTAGGACCGATGAGAAAAATGATGACGCAATTTAACCCTATTATTAAAGAAAGAGAAAGTAATGTCTAAATTTTTATTTTTGAGCACTGCTGTGCTAGGTCTGTCTTCGACAACAGCTTTCGCAGATGGACACACCCAAGACTACAGCGAGTCTGGGTATTTCATATTTAACACGCTGCTTTTCCTTATCGGCGGTTTTTTAGTGATGTGGATGGCCGCTGGCTTTGCGATGTTGGAAACTGGTTTGGTAAGATCAAAGAATGCTTCAACACAACTTCTTAAAAATGTTGCACTATTCTCTCTTGCTTCAATCGCATATTTTATAGTTGGATTTAACCTGATGTACCCTGGAGATGGTTGGATTATTAACGGCTGGATGGGCGGATTTTCTTTGACCGGTTTGGAGCCCGCAGGAGTGGGCTCTGACGGTGTCGACTTGACTTATGCTTCCGTTGGGTCCGACTTCTTCTTTCAATTGATGTTCTGTGCAGCGACCGCATCAATCGTATCCGGTACAGTGGCGGAACGTGTGAAGTTATGGCCATTTTTAATCTTTACGGTAGTACTTACAGGTATTTTTTATCCAATAAGTGCTTCTTGGCAATGGGGTGGTGGATGGCTATCAGAAGCTGGTTTCTCAGATTTTGCTGGATCAACAGTGGTTCACGCGACTGGTGCAGCAGCAGCTTTGGCCGGTGCTATGGTGATTGGAGCAAGGCATGGAAGATATAAAGACGATGGATCTGTTGTACCAATGCCTGGCTCAAATTTACCACTTGCCACGCTGGGTATGTTTATTCTTTGGCTTGGCTGGTTTGGATTTAACGGTGGATCTCAGCTTGCTATGGGTACAATCGGGGATGTGGCTGATGTATCAAGAATATTCGCAAACACCAATACAGCGGCGGCTGGCGGTGCTGTTGCTGCATTGATATTAACACAAATAATGTATGGCAAAGCAGATTTGACAATGGTGCTCAATGGTGCATTGGCAGGTCTAGTATCTATAACAGCAGAACCTCTTATGCCCTCACTGGGATTAGCCACAATCATTGGAGCCATCGGTGGAATAATAATTGTGTTTTCAGTTCCTTTATTGGATAGGTTAAAAATCGACGATGTAGTGGGTGCGATATCTGTACACGGTATAGCGGGAATATGGGGAACTCTAGCTGTTGTGCTTTCTAACTCAGATGCATCTTTCGGTACTCAATTACTTGGTACAGTGTCTATTTGTGTATTTACTTTTGTTGTTTCGTACATTGCATGGCTTGTATTAGACATGATACTGGGAGCGAAGGTAAGTGAAGAAAGTGAAATAGACGGTCTTGACAAGACTGAGCTAGGTATTGAAGCCTACCCAGATTTTTCCAAATAACCTGTTTATACTATTTCTCCTCCTAAACCCACTCATTTTTAATGAGTGGGTTTTTTTTTATATTATTTGATTTTTAGTTAAAAAGATGTTTTGATTCCTTATAATCAATACAACTTAAGGGTACAACATGACACAAAAACCGATGACTAAGGCACAGCTTGTATCGGCGTTAGCAGACGCGACAGGTTCTGATAAGGCCTCTTCAAATAGAATGCTAGATGCTTTATCAGGTATTATTACTAAAGAAGTAGCTGCTGGAGGCGCAGTAACAGTTCCGAATGTTGGAAAATTTTTTTGCAGAGCCAGACCTGAAAGAATGGTAAGAAATCCTGCCACAGGCCAGCAAATGAAAAAACCGGCTGATAGGGTAGTAAAAGTTACTATTGCAAAAGCTCTGAAAGACGTAATCAACTCTTAAAAAATCTGTAAAAAAAACAGTTTAGATGGCTCCTAAACATATTTTGCTTGGGGTAGGCTTTGCTCTTATATGGGCTAGTGCCTTCCCTACAGCAAAAGTGGCAGTTCAGTTTTGCCCTCCATTATTTTTTCTTTTTCTTCGATTTTCACTTTCTGGTTTGTTCTGCATTATTTTAGGGGTTTGCATTGGTCAGAGTTTTAAATTTGATCTCAAAACCGCTGTTGGAATTACAGCTTTTGGTTTAATTCAAAATGGCCTGTACTTAGGCTTGATTTTTTTAGCACTAACTAAAATAGATGCAAACCTTTCTGTTATAATTTTGTCCATATTTCCTCTAACTGTAGCTTTTTTTTCATGGTTATTTTTCAAAACCAAAATGAGCGTTTTAGGTTTATCTGGTTTAGTTATTGGCCTAGTTGGAGTCCTCTTAATAATGCTACAAAGAGTTGAAAAAGAATCCGAGATTCTAGGATTTACTCTCTGCCTCTTAGGTTTGCTTGCGACCACTTTTTCTACACTAATAATCACAAAAATAGAAATTCATAAAAGTAACATAATTTTTGTGGTTGGGCTTCAAATGCTAGCTGGTAGTCTTTTTCTAATTCCTGTAAGCTATTTTTTTGAAGTTTGGAGCATTTCGTTTAACACAAAATTTCTATTTACTTTTCTTTACATAGCAGCATTTCCGGGGATAATTGGTCCTGTTATTTGGTTCTATCTACAAAAAGAAATAGGGGCCGTAAAATATTCTTCATTCCACTTTTTAGTGCCTTTTTTTGGTGTTGGAATTTCTTACTTTCTGTTGGGTGAAACACTCACATTTAACGATATGGTTGGGGTGCTGATCATAATTCTAGGACTTTATCTCGTTAATAGAGATAAAGAACGAGTTTAAAAATCGAGATTTTTTACACTCAAAGCATGCTCTTGAATAAAGTTTTTCCTGGGCTCCACTACTTCACCCATTAAGCATGTAAACAGGTCATCGGCCTCTGTAGCCCTATCTCTATCAACTTTTACCAGCAACAAAGTCCTGGCCTCAGGATCAAGTGTTGTCTCCCATAGTTGATCAGCATTCATTTCTCCTAATCCCTTATACCGCTGAAGAGATATGCCCTTTTCTCCTATTCTCATTATCTCGCTTATTAGACTGGTTGGACCATTTAGCTCGACAACAAAATCTTTTTTCACTAGCGCCGGGATTTCAGTAAAAATCTCAGTGAACTTTTTACTGAAATGGTCTAGCTCATCTATTAAACCAGTTTGAATTTTCATAAGGTCTATTTCAACGGTCTCTTCAACTCCTCTTACTGTCCGGAAGAAAATTAGTTTTTTTCCATCTTCGCATTTACAACTCCAACCCCGTTCATATTCCTTTGAAATCTTATCTAATCTTTCACAAAGAATTTTTTGGCTCTCCAGATCGTCACCGATTGCTTTAATTTTATTGACAACTCCAGTCAAGATTGCCTGCTCTAAAATTCGTTTTAAGTTTTCGTCGCCAGCCTTTTCTAATAATTTAATACATTTACTCGCATCCATTACTAATTCCGAAAGATCTCGTCCAGACAAAACATAATCATCGGCAATCTTAAGAAAGGTGTCTTGAACACCAGCGTCCATAAGGTAACTTTCTAAGCCCTTATCATCCTTTATATAAACCTCCGACTTTCCTTTAGTTACTTTATATAGAGGCGGTTCTGCGATAAAAATATGCCCTTTTTCGATTAACTCAGGCATTTTTCGAAAAAAGAAGGTTAGTAGTAGTGTTCTTATATGAGCACCATCCACATCGGCATCAGTCATTATAATAATTTTATGGTATCTTAGTTTTTCAATATCAAAGTCATCATGGCCTATGCCGGTACCCAATGCGGTTATTAGAGTTCCTATCTCTTGACTGGATAACATTTTGTCTGGCCTAGCCCTTTCAACATTTAGAATTTTTCCTCTTAGAGGAAGTACTGCTTGGTTTTTTCGAGATCTTCCTTGTTTTGCACTTCCTCCAGCGCTATCACCTTCTACTAGAAAAATTTCGCGTTTTGAGGGATCTTTTTCCTGACAATCGGCAAGTTTTCCTGGAAGGTTAGCGACATCTATGGAATTTTTTTTTCTTGTAAGCTCTCTTGCCTTTCTTGCAGCTTCTCTGGCAACCGCCGCTTCTATCACTTTAGTCACTATAATCTTAGCATCGCTTGGGTTTTCTTCAAACCACTCAGATAATTTTTCGTTAACAAAACTCTCTACCACAGGCCTAACCTCTGAAGACACTAACTTGTCCTTTGTTTGACTTGAAAATTTTGGATCTGGAACTTTAACGGATAAAACACATGTTAGACCCTCTCTAGCATCATCACCTGTAACACTAACTTTATCTTTGTTTTTTGGTCCAAACGATCCGACGAACATATTAACGGTTCTCGTTAATGCACCTCTAAAGCCAGCTAAATGCGTTCCTCCATCACCCTGGGGTATGTTGTTAGTAAATGGAAGAACTAATTCGTTATATGCATTGTTCCACCAAAGTGCTACCTCTAGCGATATTCCATCCTTTTGCCCATTAATGAAAATAGGTTCATTTATTAAAGGTACCTTTGATCTATCCAAATATTTTACAAACTCTTTAACTCCGCCTTCATATGAGAGAACCACTCTCTTTTCGCTTTCCTCTCTAAGATCAACTAATTCTATTGTTACTCCAGAATTCAAAAAGGCTAACTCTCTCAAACGTTGCTCTAAAGTTTTAAAATTATATTGAATATTTGAAAATGTTTCTTCTGACGCCCAGAACCTTACTTCTGTTCCTTTTTTGTCTCCTGCTGGTCCGATCTTTTTTAAAGGCCTTTTTGTTTCCCCATTATTAAACTCAACATGGTGCTCGGATCCGTCTCTCCATATCCTCAGTTCTAATTTGGACGATAACGCATTAACTACAGAAACCCCTACCCCATGTAAACCACCCGAAACCTTATATGAATTTTGGTCAAACTTACCACCCGCATGGAGTTGGGTCATAATGACTTCGGCCGCAGAAATACCCTCTTCTTTATGAGTTTCTGTCGGAATACCTCGTCCATTATCTGAGACTGCTACAGAATTGTCTGGAAACAGCGTGACTATAACTTTGTCACAATGTCCGGCGAGTGCTTCATCAATACCGTTATCTACCACTTCGTATACCATGTGGTGAAGACCAGATCCATCATCTGTATCCCCGATATACATACCAGGCCGTTTTCTAACTGCCTCCAGTCCCTTTAAAACTTTTATGGACTCTGCGCCGTAATTCTCACTTTCTACCTGTTGATCTGTCATCTCTTCCTCTTGTAATCGAGTATAACTTGTTATAGTAAAAAAGTCACGAATAACCATTTAAAAATACTATGTTCTTATTTATAAATTTTCTAAAATAAGGGAGCCTGGAATTGATGGAAAAGCAAGTTGTAGACCTAATCGGAAATACACCTCTTATAAAACTAAAAAAGGCGTCAGAGGAGACTGGGTGTAATATTTTTGGGAAGGCGGAATTTTTAAATCCGGGACAATCAGTTAAAGACAGAGCTGCCTTGGAAATAGTAAAAAAAGCAATCGCCTCAGAACAAATCGGTCCCGGTGGTTCAATAGTTGAAGGGACAGCAGGGAACACTGGAATCGGTATTTCTCTCGTGGCTAGTTTCTATGGCTTAAGATCAGTTATAGTTATTCCAAAAACACAGACAGAAGAAAAAAAAGAAGCTCTGAGGATGCTAGGTGCTAAGTTGATTGAGGTACCCGCAAAGCCATACAGCGACCCTAACAACTATATTAGATATTCAGAGCGACTAGCTTTAGAATTAAATAAAGTTTCAAAGGCGGGGGCTTTTTGGGCAAATCAATTTGATAACGTGAATAATAGGCAAGCACATATCGAGAATACCAGTCAGGAAATATGGGAACAAACAAATGGTAGGATTGATGGTTTTATCTGTTCTGTTGGAACCGGAGGAACTTTAGCAGGTGTTAGTATTGGATTAAAAAAGAGAAACAACAGCATTAAAATTGGATTAGCTGACCCTGATGGGTCAGCCCTTTTCAAATATTATAATGAGGGAAAATTAAAATCAGAAGGCTCCTCCATTACTGAGGGTATTGGTCAAGGACGTATTACAAGAAATCTTGAAGGCCTTAAACCTGACTTCAGCTATAATGTTAAAGATGATGAAGCGCTTAACATCATTTATTCTCTTATAATTGAAGAGGGTCTGAGCCTAGGTACATCATCTGGGATAAACATATGTGGCGCGATTAAAATGGCAAAAGAGCTTGGGCCTGGCCATAACATTGTTACAATACTTTGCGATCACAGCCAGAGGTATAAATCCAAACTTTTTAATATTGATTATCTCAAAGAGAATAATTTACCTATTCCTGTTTGGTTTAAAAACGAAAATCATGACTTGCCAAACGTATTAATAAAATAAGAAATAAAGGCGGAGTCATTTAAGAGCTTGATAGAAGAAATAAGTAAAAAAAACAAAAGAAACTTCTCAAAAAGCTTCTCGGGTATAAACGATCTTATTTTTTCTCCTATTAAAAAACCAAACATCGATGGAATTACCATTAAAGCAGAGAATATAAAGGTTTTTATGTCCAACAAATCGAAGAAGTAGTGGGTAGAAAAAAGTCCGAGTGAACCAACAAATATGTAAAGACCTGTGAGGCCTACGAATTGATCTTTATTGGATTTCCTTATTAAAAGAAGTACAGCGATTGTTGGTGCCCAAACATGAGTGAACCCCGCTGCTGTGCCTATAATGGCTCCTGATACAACTTGTAAAATTTTATCGAACCCTCGGCCGAGAGATAGAGAAAAACCTGTCGCGCGATAAATTATAAAAGTGAAAATCATTAAGCTGAGTAAAAAGGAAAGTGTTTTCTGTTCTAATGAAAATGAAAAATAACTAAAAATGAAGGTACAAACAAAAAGAGATACTAACAGATATTTATTTGATAAAATCATATCAACCTTATCAGCAGACCTATAATACTGTAAAAAGTTCGTAAACAGCGTTGGTATAATTATCAGCATCATCGCAAGTCTCGGTGAAGTATAAAGGCTTAGAAGTGTTATTGAAACGATAGGCAGTCCCATGCCTATGCTACCTTTTACTATTCCAGCAATTAAAAAAACAGCAGCCGTTAAGAAAATAAAATAACTCGTAATATCATCATTAAAAAAGGTGGGTAAATCAGACAATCAAAGTTTCTTTACTCTGTTGAGATAATCCAAAAGTTTTTTTGTATTGTTCTATTTTTTTTTCTGGTCCCATTGCCTTATAAGAATTGTCTGACAATTTTACGGTCGGTTGTCCATTGGCAGAAACAGCTTTACAGACCAATGAAAATGGATCTAACGCCCCATTATCAATCAAACCTCTAAAATCATTTGTTAATAAAGTTCCCCAGCCGAAACCTATTTGGACTATTTGGCTGAATTTTTCATAGAGCTCAATTATCTTTTTTGTGTCGAGGCCATCTGAAAAAATTATCAATTTTTCTTTGGTATTTTCACCCTTTTTTTGCCACCACTCAATGGCGCACTGGGCTCCTATCTCAGGATCACCTGAGTCGATTCTTACTCCAGTCCACGAAGCAAGCCAGTCAGGCGCATTATTTAAAAAATTTTGGGTGCCATACGTATCAGGTAGTATAACCCTTAAATTCCCATCATGCTCTTCATGCCAATCCTCTAAAACCTTATAGGGTGCCTGTTTTAGTTCTGTATCCGTTTTTGCCAAAGCTGAAAAGATCATGGGTAGCTCATGGGCATTGGTTCCTATCGCTTCAAGCTCACGTCGCATAGCGATGAGGCAATTCGAGGTACCAATAAACTTTGACCCCATACCTTCACACATGGCCTGCACACACCAATCTTGCCAGAGGAAACTATGCCGCCTTCTAGTTCCAAAGTCAGCTATTCTCATTCCATCGAAAGGCTTCAACTGCTCTATTTTTTCCCATAGCTTTGTCATTGCTCTTGCATACAGAACCTGTAACTCGAAACGCCCCATACTCTTTAAAACAGCTTTAGATCTCAACTCTGTCAATACGGATAAAACTGGAACCTCCCAAAACATAACCTCGGCCCATGGACCTTCGAAACTAATTTCAAACTGCCCATCTTTTTTTCTAATCTCATATTCTGGTAACTTTAGTTTTTCTAACCAATCGATAAATGATGGTCTAAATATAGCGCGCTTTCCATAAAATAAGTTTCCTCTTAACCAAGTGGACTCTCCCTTACTTAAAGATAAATCTCTTATATGGTTCAATTGCTCCCTTAATTCTTGTTCATCTATTACATTTGCAAGGAGTATTTTATTTGATCTATTTAAAACGGAAAACTTAACGGTTACGTCAGGCGCATTTCTCAACACAAATTGAGCCATTAATAATTTGTAAAAGTCTATATCCAGCAAAGACCGCACTATTGGATCAATTTTCCAATTGTGGTTATATACTCTGGAAGCAATATCTATCATAAGATCATAACACAAAGATTTTAGTCCAATTGCAAGCACTAATAGAACGGGATCTAATTACAATAATACGAGTCACATTGATAAAATTTTTAATTTTAAATTTTCCAAAGTATTGAAAAAATTGATTTTTTTATGGTTAATTGTTGTTATTGGTGTCTGATAAAAAGGGAGATCAGCTATATGCCGTTTAAATTTTTTAGTAATAAGGAAAACTTTTTTAAAGGTAATCTGCATGGGCACAGCAATTACTCCGACGGAAAACTAACGCCAGAAGAAGTGTGCAACGCATATATTGAAAAAGGGTATGACTTTATCTCTATAACAGACCACTTCCTCAAAATGTTTAACTATCCGATAACATCACCTGAATTAAAGATAAAAAATTTTACAGTTATACCTGGAGCTGAGTTACATACAAGCGCGATGGAAAATGGAGAACTTTGGCATTTGCTTGCTTTGGGTTTGAATGACAAGTTTAAACCACCTGACCAACCTAACTTTTTGATAAACACTAAATCAGAAAATATTGAAAACCTGAGCTCACGTCTTTTCGATGCAGGTGCCTTTGTTTCACTTACACACCCAGAATGGAATGGAATGACGCTCAAAGACACACTTAATATCAACAAAGCGCACGCTATAGAGATTTATAATCATAGCTGTGCCATTGAATGTGACAGAGGATCAGGGGTCGCAGTACTGGATCAGATTCTTAACTATGGGAAAGAACTTAATATCATAGCCACAGACGACTCCCATTTTCATATCGATGATGCGTTTGGAGGCTGGGTTATGGTAAAGTCAGAGATTAATAGCGAAGAGGCGATACTTGAAGCTCTTAAAAACGGTCACTACTATTCATCTCAAGGTCCTGATTTCAAAAATATAAAGGTCCAAAAGGGCCGTTTGGAAGTATTATGCTCACCTGTTGAAAAAATTATTGTTAGTGGATACGGATCAGCAAGCATATACAATAATAAAACTGCTATGGAGTCTGCAGTTTTTAATTTAGGACTACTTCCCCAAAAAAAATGGCTAAGAGTTACCATTATTGATAATAAGGGAAAGAAGGCTTGGACAAATCCAATCTATGATTACTGAGCCTTTTTTATATTGTTTGATTTATAAATCTTATAATCTCATCAAAAACCATTCTGGCTTTTTTGGATAAATGACGTGCTCTAAGAAAACCATGGGGCAAACCTAAGCCTTCTAGATAAGTTATATCGCACCCGTATTGCTTTAGACTTTCTACATAAGGCTGACAATCATCCGCTAAAGGGTCAATTTCAGCACTGACCAGTAATGTCTTAGGCATATTATCATTATCAAAATTTCTAATGAGATCATGAAGCCCCATTTTTAATGGAAGGCCAGCACATTTATGATAAAAATCTATATCATCTTGAGTTAGAAGCGGCGCATCATAAAACTTTCTCTTATTAGCTCCACTGATCTCACCAGCCAAATCAGGATAGATGAGCACTTGGGCTTCTGGGCGAATTGAAACATTTCTAACCTTGTTTGCCACAAAACCTGCTAAAGTACCTCCTGCACTATCCCCGACCAAAATTAGTCGTCTCTCAGGATTTTTAATAAAGTAGTAAAAACGAATGGCATCTAGAAAAAACTCTGGGTATGTAACCTCTGGAGCGAGTGAATAGTCTAGTGAGAAAACGTTACACCCTGTACTTTCACAAATTTCAGCACATATATCGTCATGACTTTCGAGTCCCCCCACAAGAAACCCTCCCCCATGGAAATATATTAGATCAGACTTATTGTCGGTGCCCTTAGAATACTGTCGATAGTTCAAAGACCTCTCTTTGAAGGCTACTTTTTTATCTTCAACTTGTACGTTTGGAGGTCTTACTTGTCTAAAATGTTTCACCATTTCATTATAGCTTTGCCGTAACTTTTCTACTGAGTCCCCTACATGTTCTTGTGCGAAAGTTTCAGAAATACGTATAAATTCTTTTATTTCTTCATCGAACAACTTTTCGTATTTTGGGCTCATTTTTAATCTCAGGTTACGTAGGGTCAATCTTTGAAATAGTAATGTTTTCTCTTGTCATAGTGTAAATTGTTACTTAACATTTAACCTAATCTTTACAATAAATTAAAAAAATCTTTCCATAACGGATAGATTTACTCAAAAATTTAGGGGAGAAATTAAAGTGAAAGATAAATTCATAAAAGCTCAACAAGAGAAATTGACGCTTGGAGCAATTGATCGACGACAGTTTATGACATCGGCAATCGCTGCGGGTATAGCAATACCAACAGCCTTGTCATTGGCTAGTGATGCAATTGCGGCAACACCAAAGAAAGGTGGAAAATTTAGAATGGGTTTAGGGCACGGCTCGACTACAGATACGCTCGACTCAGGAACATCGGAAAACCATTTTACTCTTGTGAATGGGTACACCTTTGGAAATCATCTAACCGAAATCAATAATGAAGGAAAGCTTGTTGGCGAATTAGCTGAAACCTTTGAGTCAGATGATGGTAAAACTTGGGTATTTAACTTAAGAAAAGGTGTTGAATTTCACAATGGAAAAACAATGACATCAGAAGATGTTTTAGCGTCTTACGAGCATCATATGGGCGAAAAGTCAACTTCTGCTGCAAAGGGATCACTATCACCTGTAAAGAGTATAAAAGCTGATGGAAAATACAAAGTAATAATGGAATTAGACAGTCCTGATACTGACTTCCCTTACATTGTAAGTGACTATCACATCTCTATCAGGCCAGCTGGTGATATGACCTCAGGAGTTGGTACAGGTGGATACATCGTTCAATCCTTCGAACCAGGCGTAAAGTCTGTATTGAAGAGAAATCCAAATTACTGGAAAGAAGGCGCAGCACACTTTGATGAGGTCGAATTATTATCGATTGTTGACCCAAATGCTAGACAAACTGCTTTGATAAGTGGTGAAATTGATGCGATGGATAGAGTTGATCTAAAAACTATCAATTTGATGAAGCGTAACCCAAATATAAACATTATGCAGGCAACAGGAACGGCTCACTATACCTTTCCAATGCGACTAAATGTTGATCCTTTTGGTGATTACGACTTGAGGATGGCCTTGAAATGGGCTGTGGATCGTCAAGAGCTTGTTGACAAGATCCTTCTTGGTTATGGAGCAGTAGGTAACGATATTCCAATCGGTACTGCGAATTATTTCCATAACTCGGACTTACCTCAAAGAGAATTTGATGCTGATAAAGCGGCTTTTCACTACAAAAAATCAGGTCACTCCGGAAAAATACAATTATCAGCCGCTGATGCTGCATTCGCTGGTGCAGTAGATGCTGCCCAATTAATGGCAAACTCTGCAAAAAAAGCTGGAATTGACATCGAAGTGATCCGTGAGCCTAACGATGGGTATTGGTCTAATGTGTGGAATAATGACGCAAAAGGCTGGTGTGCGTGTTACTGGGGTGGACGACCTGCTGAGACTATGATGTTCTCAGCCGCTTATGTAGCCGAGTCAAAATGGAATGACACTATGTGGAAAACAACCGACTCTGCTGTTAAGTTTAATCAACTTGTTAAAGACGCCAGGAAAGAACTCGATGAGAGCAAGAAGCGGGATATTCTTTATGAATGCCAGCGTTTAATTTATGATGATGGCGGATTGCTCTGCCCTCTCTTTAACAGTTACGTAAGCGCAAACAGCAAGAAAATTGCCCATGGCAAAATAGCAGCCAACTGGGATAGCGATGGCGCCAAGTGTGTTGAGCGTTGGTGGTTTGCATAATATTTAAAGGTTAATTTAAATAGGAAGGGCAGAATTATCTGCCCTTCTAAAAAAATAGATATTTCTTTGCATCCTGTAGTTAAAACAGTTCTTGAGCGTTTGGGGTTAGGCTTGGCCACCCTTTTTTTCGTTTCTATAATAATTTTCTCAGCAATTGAAATGCTTCCCGGAGACTTCGGACAAGCAATACTCGGTCAAGCAGCATTACCCGAAACAGTGGCTGCTTTCCGACAGGAATTAGGACTTGATAAACCTGCACACATAAGATACTTCGACTGGGCACTAGGTGCAATACAAGGGGATCTTGGAACGTCTTTTTCTGGACGTAATGCTTCTGGCGCCGACAGATCCGCTGAAGTGGTAGATAAAATCGCTCCAAGATTATGGAATACACTGTTTCTGGCTTCAATGGCAGCTCTTATTGCCGTTCCTCTATCTCTAATATTAGGGATATTAACGGCCCTCTACCGCAACTCGTTTTTTGACAGGTCTGTTAACACAGCCACATTGACAACGATTTCATTTCCTGAATTCTTTGTTGCTTACATCTTGATTTTGTTCTTTGCCTCGCTTAACCAGATATTTCCATCTTTGGCAAACGTAGATCCTGATACAAATTTGGGTGAAAGAATTTACCGTACAGCGCTACCCGCTTTCACATTAACATTAGTGATTGTTGCTCATATGATGAGAATGACACGAGCAGCAATTATAAATCTACTTGCTAGCCCTTACATACAGATGGCCAAACTATCAGGCGCCTCTCAAACAGAAATTATTCTTAAACATGCGTTACCCAATGCTTGGGCTCCTATCGCAACTGTCATAGCCTTCAATCTAGCGTATCTTGTAGTAGGCGTAGTCGTCGTAGAGGTCGTTTTTGTATATCCAGGTGTAGGTCAGTTAATGGTAGATGCTGTAAGGACACGTGACATACCTGTTGTACAGGGATGTGCTCTTATCTTCGCTGTTACGTACATTCTATTAAATCTTATAGCAGATATAATCGGTATAGTTACTAATCCAAGATTACTGCATCCTAAATGAATAAAGATACCAACACATATTCCGCTGCTGGCGAAGTGGGCTCCGTTCTAGAGAGCCGTTCAACTTTCACAAGACTAAAGATTGAACTTAATAAAGCTCCACTTACTGCAAAATTTGGCATTTTTATAATAATTGTTTTTGTAGGGTTGGCTATTTTTGCTCCCCTTATAGCACCTTATGGTGAGGCTGAAGTCTTTCCTGAGCCTTACGCACCTTGGAGTGCAAATCATATATTTGGAACCGACCAGATCGGTCGCGATATATTTTCAAGACTGATATTCGGGGCACGAAATACTGTTGGAGTTGCTTTTGCTACAACAATTCTTGCTTTTTTAATAGGAGGTGCATTGGGATTGGCTGCTGCTATTAATAGATCTTATCTGGATCTTTTTTTAAGTAGAACAGTAGATGTTTTAATGGCTATCCCTCAGCTCATTTTTGCATTAGTTTTGCTATCCATCTTCGGCTCTACCATTATAAACTTGATCATAATAATCGCAGTGTTGGATTCTACCCGCGTATTTCGCCTTACGAGAGCAGTTTCTCTTAATGTGGTAGTTATGGATTATGTAGAGGTTGCTAAATTGCGTGGAGAAAATATAAGCTGGGTGATGCGAAAGGAAATTTTACCAAACATTCTCCCACCTTTGATAGCGGAGTTTGGTCTTCGTTTTTGCTTTGTATTCCTATCCATTGCTGCACTCTCTTTTTTAGGAGTTGGCATTCAACCACCAACTGCGGATTGGGGTTCCATGGTTAGAGAAAATGCTTCTCTCATACAGTTTGCCCAATATGATTTAAAGGCGGCGATGACACCACTTTTACCCGCTGCAGCAATTGCTCTTCTTACAGTAGCCGTCAATTTTGTGGTTGATTGGTTTTTACATAAAACCAGTGGAATTAAAGATGAAAAATAAAAAAGACAATACTACTCTGCTTCAAATCAAAGACTTAAAGATTGAAGGTTTTTCCGATGAAAGATGGCATAAAATCATTAAGGGAGTGAATTTAGAGCTTAAAAGAGGAGAGGTGCTCGGACTGATTGGTGAGTCTGGAGCTGGAAAGTCCACGCTGGGTCTCGCAGCTATGGGCTATACACAACCTGGATGTCGTATTACAGGAGGTCAAATTAATTTTGACGGTGTTGATCTTACAAAGCGTACTGACTCAGAAAAAAGAAAGTATTGGGGCAATAGAATGACGTACGTAGCTCAATCAGCTGCCGCTTCATTCAATCCAGCTCATCGTTTAATTAATCAAACTACTGAGTCAACGATCAGGGCTGGCCTAAAAAAGCAAAATGAGGCATTTGATGAGGCACGCGCTCTTTATGATGCTCTTAATCTTCCTAATCCAGAAACTATTGGTGAAAGATATCCACACCAAGTCTCGGGTGGGCAGCTTCAGCGAATAATGACAGCTATGGCTATGTCACCTAATCCTGATTTAATTGTGTTTGATGAGCCTACCACTGCACTAGATGTAACTACCCAAGTTGAGGTTCTTGCCGCAATGCGTGATATCGTTAAAACCTATGGCACGGCAGCAATATATATAACACATGACCTTTCCGTCGTTGCGCAAATGGCGGATAGAATTAAGGTTTTGAGATATGGTGAAGAAGTTGAGGAAGCGATGACACGAAAAATGTTAAAGTCTCCGAAAGAAGATTATACCAAAAGCCTTTGGTCTGTTCGATCTATTCAAAAGCCCGAGAAAAAAAGTAAAGACATTATTTTAGAGGTCAAAAATGTAGATGCGTTCTATGGAAGTTTTCATGTGTTGAAAAATATTAATATAAAATTGCCCTTGGGCCGGACGGTGGCATTGGTAGGTGAAAGTGGGTCAGGGAAATCAACGGTGGCTCGCGTGATTACTGGATTACTGGAGCCAAAAATAGGTTCTGTAAAATTCAAAAATCGTGAATTGCCTCCATCTCTGAAGGGAAGAACTAAAGACCAACTTCAAAAAATTCAAATGATCTATCAGATGGCTGATGTTGCAATGAACCCTAAGCAGACCGTTTATGATATTATCAGTCGGCCTGCTAGCTTTTTTGCTGGCTTAACAGGTGCTAATTTACGAAAAAGAGTAATTGAACTCTTAGAGCAAATAGATCTAGATGAAAGTTTTATAGACAGATATCCAAGTGAACTATCTGGGGGGCAAAAACAACGCATATGTATAGCAAGGGCTTTAGCCGCTAATCCAGAGGTAGTAATATGCGATGAGGTGACTTCAGCATTGGATCAGATCGTCCAAGAGGGAATTCTTAAGCTTTTAGGACGATTGCAGAAAGACTTGAATCTCTCCTATATTTTCATAACGCATGACATCGCTACAGTTAAGGCAATATCAGACGAGGTTGTCGTTATGAATGAAGGAGAAGTTGTTGAACAGGGTTTAAAAAGTGAAATATTTTCACCACCACATCCAGAATATACAGAATTACTACTATCCTCCGTGCCCGAAATGGATCCAGATTGGCTAACGGATCTATTGAAAGCGCGAAACTATTAGGAGATTAATATGAAAATTATTTGGCTAGGGCATGGAAGCTTTAGAATAGAAATTGAAGATCGGGTTATGCTTATAGATCCTTGGTTGAATGGCAACCCATTATTCCCTTCAGAAAAAAGACAAGAAGCATTACACGACATAACTGATATTCTTATCTCTCACGGACACTTTGACCATACGAATGATACTATAGAAATAGCTAAAGAAACTAATGCCCCCATTTATGGAATAGCCGATCTAATGTCGTATTGGGAAGAGAGTGAAGGGGTTACTACAACCGGATTTAATAAAGGTGGAACTGTTAATCTTGGAAACGTTAAAGTTACTATGGTAAATGCTGTTCACAGCTCATCTATGATGAAAAATGGCCAGATAATGTATACTGGTGCTGAAGCAGGCTTTGTAATTGAAGGTGAGAATAATACAATTTATTTTTCTGGGGATACTGACGTGATGGCTGACATGGAAATAATTAACGACCTTCACAAACCAAATATTGGCATTCTATCCTGTGGTGGACACTTCACTATGGATATGAAAAGGGCAGCCTATGCAGCAAAAAAATATTTTAACTTTGAGAAACTAATTCCCTGTCACTACAAAACATTTCCTCTTCTCGAACAAAATGCTGATGTTCTAACAGAAGAACTGGGCTCAAACATAGTTGTTGAGCCCGAAGTTATGAGCCCAATAGAGATCTAATACTGCTATTTTATAGCTCCTTTGGGCAAATGAATTCTTGAATCTTGAACATCGTATCGCCCGTGTGTGACCACTTGTCTATCGTGGATGTAAGAGTACAAAAAGCGGCAGTAGGATATTTGTGTTCGACTCTACTCAGTAAATTCGAGTTTTGCTCGGTGTCTGAGAGACGCAGAACTGTCTCTTGTATGGCTGGATTATGTCCCACAATAAGTACTGATGATATGTCATCTTTTATTTTAGATATGAACTCCAACATCATATGATCGTCAAAAGTATAGAGATCTTTTTTATACATTATCTCTGTATCCTTAAGGGAGGGTTTTATGATTTCAATTGTCTCCACTGCTCTTAAGGCGGTTGATGAGAATACACTATCAAAATTCTTATTCGCGGTTTCAAAGAAATCTTTCATAATTGTTGATGCTCTTTGCCCTTTATCTGCTAATCTACGGTCGTGATCAGACACCAACGGAGAGGTCCAGTCTGATTTGGCATGACGTATAAAGGATAGAGATTTCATTTTTTTATCAATTTCTTTTTATTCATTTCTTAAACCAATTGAAATTTTTCCAATTAGCAATAATTTCGACCAGTGTAAAACATTAAGATTACAAGTCGAGTTTTAACTAATAGTTTCGACGATTACAAACTATTGGAAGTAGAGTAATTAAATTCTGCAAGGGAAGCTAATCTATACTTGGTTCTTAAATATCTACTTTCAACAATTGTCGACTTCCACCAACAATATGACCCATGTCTCCATGCGAAAGCTGCCCTAATTTTTCTATAACGCTCATATAAATCAGGCCGTTCAACAAATTTCCAAAAACTATTAAAGTCTTTTGCGGAGAAAGGTGTTCCGTTAGCGAGTATCTGGAAACCTGGTGAAATAAATGAAAATATATCCTCACAGATGTCCCCTTTTGCTGGTGTTTGCCAATCAATTAACTTTATGCCTCCTCTAAATTCACTTATCAAATTCTGCCTTATATCTCTATGTAAGAGTGAAAATTTTTTAAGTGGTGGGATCTGCTCCGGGTGCGGTCTTTTCACTTTAGGCAATTTTTGGCACTTTGCCAGAAACACATCTCCCTGTTTCAAAAGTTCCTCTGGTTCACAACTGACCTCCTTAAATTTTTCTGGATTGATCCTCTCTTTTTCCAAAATAAGCTCTGCCACTGCCTTGATGTCATTTTGCCAAGGAATACCCTCAACATATCTGTAGGCAATAATAGAAAGATCAGGCCATGATTTCACAAATTTAGGTGCAATATTTATTTTCTTAACAGTTTTAAGTGCCTTTTCTTCTTCCTGTAATGAATTTTCAAACAAAGATCCTTGAGGAACCTTGAGATATTTTTTCAACACAATCTCCTGCGCTCCTTTATACCTCCAAACATGATTAGAGTGGCCACCAACCATCTTTATTAAGTTTCCTTGGACATCTTCACTCTTATTTTTTGCCAGTGATACAACTATATTTTCTAAATCCATTGATGCTACTTATGTCCGACATTTAAAAATTGTAGATTGGGACTTTGCCATGCTCTTTTGTAAAATAAAAATTATTAATAAGTAAGCTTAAAAGAAGATAAGGTTTAATAATCTGATATCATGTTTAAAGACTTGAAAAGTAAAAGAGCAAAAAGTGACAGCGGATTTGAATGACATATAAAAAAAACATAGCAGAGTTTATAGGTACCTCTTTTTTATTAGGGACGATAGTCGGCTCAGGCATAATGAGTGAAAGGCTTTCAGCAGGAATTGAGTCTTTGGCTTTATTAGGAAATACCATAGCTACAGGGGCGATTTTATTTGTTATGATCACAATTCTAGCTCCAGTTTCGGGCGCTCACTTCAATCCAGCTGTATCACTAGTTATGCGTTTAAGAGGGAATCTTAATAATGTTGAGCTTTCTACATACTTACTTTCCCAAATAGCGGGATCAGTTTTTGGAACCTGGGTTGCTCATTTTATGTTTGATGTAAGTATCATACAATTTTCGTCAAAGATAAGAACGGGCTCACCAATTTATATTGCCGAGTTCGTTGCGACTTTTGGCCTAATTTTTACTATATTGCTAGGATCAAGATATAGTCCCAGAAAGGTACCCGCATTAGTAGGCTTATATATAACAGGTGCTTATTGGTTCACCTCTTCTACCAGTTTTGCTAACCCAGCAGTAACATTCGCTAGGACCTTGACGGATACATTTTCAGGCATTAATTTCTCTGATCTTCCCTTTTTTATATTATTTCAAGTATTAGGTGGAGTTTCTGCACTTACTGTTTGTAACCTAATTGAAAATGGTAGGAAATGATGTTATGCGGTTGAATTAGGCGGACCTCTTATGTTTGTATACTATAAAAAGGCGCCCTAATTTACTCATTTAAGCTACAGCTTTTCGACCATCAGATGCCAATGCCATGAGTTTGGTTTATCATGTTCTTGCATAGTAAGCCGATTAAATTCAAAATCCTTAAATATCGACGTTAATTCGTTGGCAGTACAATAATAATGAGGATGAGCCTTATCGCTTTCAGAGTCTGAATTGACAATCCAAGTGTTTGTGGAAATCTCTTTGCAATCGAATTCACTTTTTAAAAGGTCAATTCTTTTCTTAGGGAGCATGGTTCCATGAAACGTGCCTCCAGGTTTCAGTACTCTTTTTATCTCATTTACAGTATCGATTAAAATATTGTGATTACCATGGTAAATCACATTCCACGATAACACGTGATCGAAGTAATCATTAGCAAAGGGTAATTGATCCATTTTTCCAAGTACTGTTTTTATAGAAATACTTTTTTCCTTTCCTAACTGCTCAATAGAAGCAAGTCCACTTTCTGCTGCATCAAAAGCAGTAACCTCACAACCGTTTTCCGCAAAAGGAAGGCTATGCCGGCCTACCCCGGCACCGAGATCTAAAACCTTTTTAGATGGCCCGATATTTTCGAAAGTTGCGAGCACCTCTGGCTCAGCTACAGTCCATTTCTCAGTAACAATTTTATTATCCCATTCAGTATTCCAATACTGATACGCCGTATCTGTTTTTGACATTTTTCTATCTTTCTTTTCCAAATGCGTTATTTCCCGCTCTTAACAGATCCATCAAGTATCTTTAAGCGAGCATAACTGCTGATTTGTTCTACGAACAATATTAACACAAACATTAAGCCTATTACAATAACAGCTCTATCGTAAGCCATCCAATTAAAAAGACTGTTTAATTCCATTCCGATTCCACCAGCACCAACTAGACCTAACACTACTGATCCTCTTACAGACTTTTCTAAGGCGAAAAGCGATGTCGTTATAAAGCCAGGCATGGCGGCAGGAATGATTGCTGAAAAAGTACTGTCTAGCTTTGACGCTCCACTACTCTCTATACCTTCAGCTGCACTCCTTTCAACATCCTCCATCTCTTCAGCAAAAAATCTACCTACAAATCCTATTGTGTCTATCGCAATCGTTAATGTGCCTGCAAAAGCTCCAAGCCCTACAACCATTACAAATATTATTGCCCATACTAAATCAGGTATTGTTCGCATAAATGTTATTAGAAACTTTGCAACTACTTGAAGCATTCTTGCCGGGATGCTATTTCCGAATAAGCCTCTTGAGGCCATCAGCGCAAATAAAAAACCTACAATTATTCCTAAAAACGTACCAAAAATTGCCATTTGAGCCGTCTCAATTAAGAGCAAAATATACCTGTTAAAATCATTCCAGCTTAATCTATGCTCGCTAATAGGAGGAAAGGCTTCACTGAGAAACCTACCAATGTACTCACTGCTTCCAAATAATTTGCTAAAGGAAAAACCGGAGCCATCAAGAGCCCACACCATAATCAAAAAGAAAACAATAATGGATATATATTGAAAGGATGAGATTTGTTCAAATCTTTTTGGGGTTTTCATTTTCTGTTTCTATCAATTAAACGAATCTTACAGAGCTTTCGTATTGTGCAATTAATTTTTTTGGATCTATCGTTTTACTTGCTTTGAAGAAACTTATTTCACCGTCTTTTAAAGCTAAAACTTTGTCAGAATATTTTACTGCATCTTCAACATTGTGGGAGGTAAATATGACTGTCATCTTTTCTTTTTTACATAGTTCTGTGAGAAGCTCCATAACTGTTTTTGCAGCTACTGGGTCAAGGCTAGCGACTGGCTCATCAGCAAGTAATAATTTGGGTTTTTGCATCAGAACTCTTGCTATTGCAACTCTTTGAGATTGCCCTCCTGAAAGGGTGTCAACTCGTTTCATCGCAAGGTGAGTTAAATTCACCTTCCGTAGGCAATCCATTGCCCTTGACCTAGAAGCTTGGGGTGCCAGAAAATGAAACCATCGTGTTGCTCGCTTTAAACCGCTAGTGATATTTCCAAAATCTCCATGAATAACATTAGACAACACACTCAGTCGAGGAACTAGATTATGCCGTTGAAAAATAAACCCTACATCTCTTCGTATTTGTCGTAGCCGATGACTATTTAAATTTGTTATTTCCTTGTCAAAAACTTTGATACTTCCACTCGATGGCTCAATTAAGCGGCTGCAACATCTCAGCAAGGTAGATTTACCTGCTCCATTAGAACCAATTATCGCTAATAAACTTTGCGAATTAACGCTAAAAGAAAGACCTTTTAATACAGATTCGCTACCGAAGCTTTTTTTTAAATCTTTTATTTCTAAATCAATCATATATCAAGCGCCCTATACTAGCATAGAGCGCTCTCCATACATCTATGGATTAGTCTTGAATATCAAATTCGGGCAATCCAGCTGTCCTGTACATGGCTCTTACTACATCATAGTCCGAATCATTAACTTCCAGCAATCTTGTGCCAATATATTTATCATTGGCTGGCTTACCTTTATCATCAAGCCCAGCTAAAATTCCAGCAATCAGCGAATCTTCATTATCTTTCATTGCCTTGGTTACTTTATCTATTTCAGCCTGCGTTAAATGACCTCCACCCATCATCATATCGTAGGGCAGATCACCTGACCTAGCTAACACCTTGAACTGACCTTGATTTTCGGGCGTTCTATTATATTTGATCCAAGAGCTAATTCGGACACCAATTGCCGCTGTATCACCTCTCTCTAGCCCAGCATGTTGCAATGCCTTCTTTGTATGGATTACTTTGATGTCTTTCATTGGGTCTACTCCATGGTCCATCATCACTTGCATCGGACAAAAATGTCCAGATGTCGACCCAGGCTTAGCAAAAGAGACTGCTTTACCTTTTAAATCTTCCATCTTCATTATTCCTACTCCTGTCTTAACGACAATACCGCAGTAATAATCTGGTCTCGCAATCGCAATCATTGCTTGAGAGTTTGTAAGCTTGTTAATTGCCACATACTCTGCAGGACCTGTTATTGCAAAATCTAATTTCTTTCCTCTCAATGCCTCTGCTGTTGCAGTTTGATTGCTTACGGCAAAAAATTCAAAAGTATCACCAGTGGCTTTTTCTAAAGCGTCCTTAAATGGTCCCCACTCAGAGATAAGAGCATCCATTCCTTCAATATCAGTAACAGCCATTTTGTAATTTTTCGCTGAAACTACTGAGCCTATCCCTAGGGATAAGCAAATTAACAATAAAGTTTTAATAACAAATTTCATAATTAACTCCTTGCTTTTCCCAATTATTAAAAAGTTCATTGACGCTTTTGTGACAGAAACCTAATAAATTTTTGACAATTTTATACCCTCATAAGATATCCACGATATTATTTCTTTTTCAGAAAAAAAGGGAGAACTCTACAGGCACTAGATTCTCCCTTTGAGGGAAACGAGATCTAATTGTATTCAGATAAATAATACAAAGAGATAACATTATTATGAATTTTTTTAGTCATCAATTTTCTCATTCAGTCTAAAGTCCAAGTTTCTCAGAGCGCTTGGTTTTATTGGGAAAAGGCCAAAAGAGAACATAACCATCTCTAGTTCGGGTTAGATAAATCTACCTTTTAGTTTCGTTTTCTTTAGCTAATGTTGGTAACCTACTGATTGTTTGACGCTGTATTGACCCAGCTCTGATTTATAGCCTAAGACCAATCATATGTTTGGCGCCTGAGATATTCTGTGACCACATTCCGGTTTTCCATTTCAGCTAGTTTGGAACTGTGTATAGAGGGACGCATCGTGACAGTTAAATTTGTCCCCATTCTTCTACAAATTTCCCTAAACATAAGTGAATAACCAAGCGTAAAGCTTATTTTTCTCACAATTTGAAATAACGCTGAATTACGTCCCTCAAAGTAGAACGGAATAGTAGTTGTGTCAGGCTGCAACGCTAATTTCGCAACAAATGTTTTCCACGGCGCATCACTTGCAGTTCCAAATATATTTGGCGCTAATGATATGGCACCTGCTGGGAAGATTATAAGTGCACCACCATTTCTGAGGTGTTCCAACGCTCCACGGCGAGACTCCATATTTGTTTCAAGCGCAATTTTCGTCTCTGCAAAATCTATTGGCAGGATTTTGTCCATTACCGCTGGTGCCTGTCTCAATACCCTGTGGGTAATGATTTTATAGTCCTGCCGTACTTCGGCCATAATTGAACATAAGGCAAGTCCATCTATTACACCATATGGATGATTAGCGATGGTCACGACCCGTCCAGTAGACGGTATGGACGCCATTATTCCATTTGAAACTTCTCGACGGATGTCTAGTTGGATACGCAGTCGGTCAAGCGCATCTGACCAAAAATATTCTGGATTTAGATTATCATTTACATAGTCAAAATACAGTTTTTCTATACGCGGTTGACCCGTTAATTTTTCTAAGTAGCGGATTATTTTGTTGGAAATTACACCCATTTCTCCATCGGCGAATGAAAACACAGGGTGTGTCTGACTTCTATTTTGCAACATCTAAACTCCTGCCTCAGGGATAGTTAAATGATGTAACAAATAATTGATGAATTAATGAAAAATTAATGACATCCACGTGAGTAAGTTCTCAAGTTTTGATCGTACTTTTTCAATCAAATTAGATTGAATAATAAAATTATTAACTCAAATGATGCTTTAAAAATTTTCATCAAATTGTCATCTATCTTTAACATTTAAAAGATATCTATTGTCCAAATACACGCATGTATTTCCCTCCCAACTGGGCCGTTGTAAGCAGGCGGCCCTTTTATTTTTGATACATTGATGTAGCAGCTAGTCAATTTCTAAAATTGGACTTTAGAAGCGTGTTGTAAGACTATTTTTAATTTTTATTTGACTAAATTATTTTTATTGCTAGATCTTGGCGCGATTAAACTTAAATCCTCAAAGGGAAGTAAAATGTCGAAGGAAAAAGACGCTGATACCATCACTGAATTCGGTGAAGACGGCAAATTACATAATATAACTACTAAAGCAGGAAGACTAGCAATGGAGTTAGCGTATGAAAAAAAGAGGCTTGCTCAAGAGCTAGAGGAATTACAAGGCGAGTACGATGACATTAAACCTCTTACGCCTACTGGTACAAGAGATTGGTATGTTAAATGGGGAGCCATGATATTGTGTGTATTAGGAGTATTTCTTACATCAGGAAAAATGTATATTTTGGGGCAATTGTGTTATTTCTTTAGTGCCATCGGATGGATATATGTCGGCATGCAATGGAGCGACAGAGCACTAATGATTGGATCCGCGATATGTGGTACTGCAGTTGCCATGCTGTTGATAGACAATCCCGACTTGTATCTGCTTCTTTCAAGATAAATACTCCTATTGCTATTTTTAAAAAAATAGAATTAGTATCGCAAAAAAGGTTTTTAAAAGGATTAATTTACCTCTTCGTTATGGATAGTATAATTCTCACCATCCAGTAGGATAATGCCATATCCCGAATTCTCACCTTTGGCATATTCTACTCTATCGGCTTTGAACTTTAAGACCATTTGCTGATTTATGCTTTTGAACGTGGAGAAATTATATCCTTCGTAAAGACCACATATACTTCTATGTATGTGACCAGATATTAGATGGTTTACATTATTGAAATTTTTTATAGTTGAAAAAAAATCGTGGGAATTTTTTAGTTTTAGTTTGTCCATAGCCTGCATTCCCGTTGTAAAAGCGGGATGGTGCATAAACAAAATTACTTTTTTATGATCCGCTTCTTTAAGTTTTTGACTCAACCAGTCGAGTCTTTTTTTACATAAGTAACCACAGCTTTTGGGTATGTCATCGTGAGGATCTTTAAGCGTATCTAAGAATATAAAATCAAGATTTTCATAAGCCTCACTACTCTGTAAGAATCCATTATGATCTGGTTGGTAGTATGGAAATACATCGAGGAAGTTCTTTCGGTTATCGTGATTTCCAAGCATAAATTTTATGGGTCTATTTATTACCGAGACCAAATTTCTTAAGGCACTATATTCTTCAATTTTACCACTATCCGCTAAGTCGCCTGTAAAGACTAGCGTATCAAAATCATTATGATTGCCTTGCAAGTGCAGTATAGCTTTCTCAAGTTTTTGAGATGATTTTTTTAAACTTGGTTCATCAGCAGAGTTTAAGTGAATATCTGAAAAGACTATGATTTTTTTCATTTTTAGCTCTCGAAAACTTTATTGGTCTAAATGTCTGCCCCACCCCACGACGTGACTCTATAGCTCTTCTAAAGTTGCATTTTACAAAAGATAGATTCATTGGTCTACGATTTAGTCTGCAGCTAAGTTTATTGTCTATACCCTTTTGAAGAAGTCGGAAATTTGAATTAATGGATATCTACTGTCAAAAGAAACCCGATAGTGATATAATTCGAATATGTGACCATATATGATGCTAAAAATAACCTATTGTATAACTCAGAGACTAAAATCCCTTTTCACTGGCCTTCATGAAAGATATGTGGACTTTGGGGAGAATTAGGAGTCCAAACCCTTTGAATTATAGGAAAATTATTTTTTACATCAAAAAGAAGTAAATCAGCTCGCATACCAACCTTAATCAAACCGCGATCATTGAGATTAGCTGCTTTTGCTGGTGTCTCAGTAACCGCCTTTATTCCCTTTGCAAAATCTCCCAAAATATCTCCAAGTTTTACCGCTCCCATTAGCAGTGAAGAAGGCATATAATCCGATGAAAGAATATTACAGCAACCCATGGAAACAAGGTCCTTAGCGGCGACATTTCCCGAGTGGGACTCCCCTCTCAGAATGTTTGGTCCTCCCATGATAATATTAATTGATGATCGATTTAATACCTTTGAAGCTTCAACAGTTGTTGGAAACTCGGCAATTTTACATCCATTTTCAATTGATGTAATTGCATCATTCTCTGTCGTGTCGTCATGACTTGCGAGAATAGCGCCAAGTCTTTTATTCGCACTTAAAGTTGCGGCATGGTTTCTATCTCCCCAAGCCTTTTTTATTTTATAAAGACGTTCAAAATGATCTTCCAAATCTTTTGGACTCATAGAGTATTTTCCCTTTAAATACTCTGCCATTTTATCTAAGTCTCTAAATTGCTTTTGGCCAGGAGTATGATCCATTAAACTAACTATTCCAACTCTATCTTCTTGGGTAAACTCTTCCAATTCAATTTCCAAAGTTTCAGAACAAACTTCTGCTCTAAGATGCGTAAAATGACTTATTTTCAGGCTTTTCTCTGCTCTCAGCTCCTTAATGCTGTCCGTAACTTGCCTAGCATATTTAAGATAGTTACCCCGTTTATCTGACACTATCGAACCAACCCGCAATGCGTCAAAAACAGTCGTAATACCAGCACTTTCTAGTTCTCTATCATGTGATAAAATCGCAGCTCTTATTGGCCATTTAACATTTGCTCTTGGTTGCATATGTCTTTCCAAATTGTCTGTGTGTAGTTCAACCAGGCCTGGTGATAAATAATTTCTATTACAATCGAAAGAACCGCGTATAAATCCTTTTCCGGAGTTAACCTCTTTAATGACCCCATCTTCTACCCTGATGCTTCCGTTTACTACTTCGTTCTCCAGAACTAGACGAGCATTGCTTAAAATAAATTCATGCATATAAATTCACACGTTTGACTTAAAAGTTTCATATAAATATTTCAAATTTTTTGTACTCTGTAATTAGGACATTTTTATGACAAATTATTCCAGATACGCAATTTATTTTTCTCCCTATCCAGATACATTTCTCGATAAAGTTGGGTCTCGATGGTTAGGCTGGAATCCAAAGAAAGGAAAGATTACCAACGACAAGAAAATAAAAAATCCGAAATTTGTTGACTTAAAGTCTATCACGGAAAAAGCAAGGATATATGGCTTACATGGCACACTCAAAGCACCATTTGTACTAAAAGAAAAATATTCATACAAAGATCTAATTAGCGATGTAGAATTAATTTCAAAGCGACATCGTAAGTTTATAATCCGAAATCTAGTCTTAAAAAAGCTTGGCAGCTTTTATGCTTTAGTTCCTGAAAGAAGCACTAAGGCACTAAAATCTTTAGCAGATGATTGCGTTTCCTCTCTAGATAAGTTTAGAAAACCTCCTTCATCTACAGAACTAGAAAAAAGAAGATCTAATGGACTTGATTTTCAGGAGGAGGTAAATTTAAAGAAGTGGGGTTATCCATATGTGTTCAATAAATATAAATTTCATATTACATTAACTGGAGAAATAAGATTGGGTGAAGAGAAAAATATTCGAGAAACAATAGAATTAAATTTTCAAAAAGTTATCGGATATCCCTTACCTTTTTTAGATATCTGTCTTTTTGGGCAAAGGGATGATAGCTACTTTTGTGAACTGAAAAGATTTTCTCTGCTTTAATGCATTACAGATAATAATTGAATAACTGCTTTATCTAGATCATGCTCATTGTTTATAATGATTGAGCCCGTTGGAATATCAAATTTCGCCCTTTTTAACCTTAGTTGAATATCCTTTGCATTTTCTCTAGCTCTTTTTTTCAATCTTTCGAGAACGATTTCTTCTTTAGCATCAATGTAAATTATTTTTAAATCTGGAAATTGCTGCTTATATTCCTTAATAGCATGTCTAGATCCATTGAAAATTACGTTTGTTCCCTTATTAAGGTGATATATAATATCAATAGGTATCCCATAAAAGTTATTATGCGCATACCAATGAATAGCGACTCTTTTTTCTTTTAATAAAATATCTATTTGAGACTGATCCACTTTAATAAAGTCTTCGTTGTCGACCTCAGCATTCCTAGAAATATATCTTTTAGGGAAATATGCATCGACTTTATTCTTAGCAGCATTAAGAATTGAATCTTTCCCCACTCCAGAAGGGCCTACCACTGTAAATAATGTTCCTTTACGCATAATAGATTTTTCTCAGCTTGCTGAAAAGTTGCTTACATCTATTTCTCGATCACACACTTTATCCCTTACTTCTTTGTCATGAAAGATACCGAGTATTGCTGACCCTTTTTCTTTTTTTTCTGAAATCATATCCATGACAATTTTTTTGTTTTCACGATCGAGGCTCGCCGTCGGCTCATCCAAAAGAAGCAACTTGTAGTCTTTAGAAAAGCCAATAGCGATATTTACCCTTTGTTGTTCCCCTCCTGAAAAAGTCAGTGGGGAGAGGTGCCATAACTGAGAGCTTAAATTTAGCCTAGACAATAATGTCTCAGCGATATCCTTCGCTCTGGCGCGACTTTCAAATTGATCAAGAAGAGGTTCCATAACCAAATCTATGGTGCTTACTCTCGGTAAAACTCTTAAAAATTGACTTACATACCCCATTTTTTGTTTTCTTAATATCGACATTTCAATGGCTTTTAAATCAAGGATATTTTCCTTATCTATATAAATCTCTCCTTCTGCACATACATAATTACCGTAAATCATTCTCATTAAAGTTGATTTGCCACAACCAGAGTTACCTATCAATGCAACACATTCCCCCGAATTAACATTAAAGCAAGCATCTCTAATAACTGAAAATTTCCCTTTGTCTAAGTTCTTTAGATTGAAGGATTTTGCAACATTTTTTACTTCCAACATTTTTACACCTTTAGTATTGAGGAGACTAGTAATTGCGTGTAGGAATGCTGTGGATCATCCAAAACTTGGTCGGTTAATCCAGTTTCAACAATTTTGCCATTTTTCATAACAATCAATCTATTGGCCATGAACCTCGCAACTGCGAGATCATGCGTTACGATTATTACTGACAATCCTAATTCTCTAACCAAAGATCTTATGAGATCAAGTAATCTTGCTTGGACAGATACATCAAGCCCACCCGTAGGTTCATCCATAAATATTAGCCTAGGTTTCGTTATAAGATTTTTAGCAATCTGAAGTCTTTGTTGCATTCCACCAGAAAAAATACTCGGTTTGTCATCCAGTCTGATTGCATCTATTTCAACCTTTTCGATCCATTCGGTGGCTTCAGCCCTAATTTGGGAGTAATTTCTATACCCTATTGCCATTAGTCTTTCGCCAATGTTCCCTCCAGCACTCACTGCCATTCTAAGACCATCTCGAGGATTTTGATGGACAAAGGCCCACTCGGTTCTCAGTAGGTTTCTTTTTCTGGGTTCCGGCAAAGACAATAGATCCAACCAATTATTATCTCTATCCAAATATGTTATATTACCACCATCTGGTACCAAGCTTCCAGACAAGCAATTTAGAAGAGTTGATTTGCCAGAGCCAGACTCTCCAACAATTCCAACGACCTCACCAGTGTAAAGCTCTATACTTAAGTTGTTGCAAGCATACACATCGCCAAATTTCTTATTTATAGCCTTCGCTTTTAAAATCTGTTCCATTGTTTAACTTTTTTGACTATTGCAGTAATCACTATCTGAACATGAAAACATTCTAGTTCCCTTATCATCAATAACCACTTCATCGAGATATGTATTGGTGGCACCACATATTTCACAAGTCTTCTCGGCTCTTGAGGCTTCAAATGGATAATCTTCAAAATCAAGACTTATAACCTTAGTATATGGAGGAACTGCGTAAATCCTTTGTTCTCTCCCAGCTCCAAAAAGCTGAATTGCCGGGCAAAAATTCATTTTTGGGTTATCAAATTTTGGTGTAGGTGATGGATCCATTATATAACGATCGTTAACTTTTACTGGATAAGCGTATGCTGTCGAAATCTCCCCGTTAATAGATATGTCTTCATATAATTTAACATGCATCAAGCCATATTCTTCTAATGCGTGCATAACCCTTGTTTCGGTCTCTCTAGGCTCTAAAAATCTTAAGGGCTCTGGTATTGGGACTTGATAAACGAGTATTTGATCTTCTGATAAAACTTGTTCGGGAATGCGGTGTCTGGTTTGAATTACAGATGCTTTTCCAGTGTTTTCAGTGGTTTTTACACCAGCTACCCTTTCAAAAAATTTTCTTATAGAGACTGCGTTGGTTGTGTCATCTGAACCCTGATCTATGACCTTCAATACATCCGTTTCTTGCAAGCATGCTGCTGTGACCTGAACGCCACCAGTACCCCAACCATAAGGCATTGGCATTTCCCTACTTGCAAAGGGAACCTGATATCCTGGAATGCATATCGCTTTTATTAGAGCCCTTCTTATCATTCTCTTGGTTTGCTCATCAAGGTAAGCAAAATTGAAATCCTCTTCGGAGTTACTCATCCTTTTTTTGCCTCAAAAGCTGTTTTTCTTATCTTTCTAATTAGCTCCAGTTCTGCCTGAAAATCGACATAATGAGGAAGCTTAATATGCTCTACAAAACCAGTCGCTTGAATATTATCTCCATGGTACAGAACAAACTCTTCATCTTGAGCAGGAGCACCATCGCTAACCTCTCCCAATTCTTTCCAACGTAGAGCGCGATCAACTAAAGCCATCGATATCGCTTTCCTCTCCGATTGACCAAAAACAAAACCATAGCCTCTAGTAAATTTAGGGGGGTGGGTCTTTGAGCCCAGAAATTGATTAACCGTCTCGCATTCTGAAATCTCTATCTCAGCTATCTCTATATTAAACCCTATCTCTGGGATTTCAAATTCAACAGATATAAGTCCTATTCTTAGCTCACCAACGAATGGATGATTTCTTCCGAACCCCCTTTGGGTTGAGTATGCCATACCTAATAAAAACCCTTCATCGCTTCGAGTAAGAGCCTGTAGCCGCAATGCTCTATTAGCAGGAATTTCCAAAGGCTGTCGAGTGAGATCTGGCGACTCCGCTTCACTAGATGATGTCTCTTCTGTCTCAATAATTCCTTCATTATTAAGGAACTGAGTGACGTGTTGGAACATTTGTTCAGTATCTTTTCCAGGCTCAAATTCATCGATGCTGCCATCTGCTAATAGTTTGAAATCTAAAAGTCGATGAGTGTAATCAAAAGTCGGTCCAAGAAGCTGGCCTCCTGGAATGTCCTTAAACGTCGCGGATATTCTTCTTTTAGCAATCATTTTGTCCGTATTTATAGGCTGCCCAAATCCAAATCTCGGTAAGGTTGTTCGGTATGCTCTTATTAAAAAAATCGCTTCGATTAAATCTCCTCTAGCTTGCTTTATTGCTAAAGAAGCAAGCTCAGGATCAAATAGCGAACCTTCAGCCATCACTTTTGCTATTGATAAAGATAATTGAGTCTTTATTTGATCGACACTCAGATCTGTGACTTTTCTGTCTCCTCGACGTTCATCCTCCAGCCACCTATGTGCATTATCAATCGCTCTTTCGCCTCCTTTTACCGCTACATACATATTATGTCTCTACCATTGTTGTTCTAGGCAGTCCCATAACAAAATTTTCTTTTGCCAAAAAAATATCAACTCCTAAAGGAAAACTGATAGCACTTTCTCTTTCAATAATCTTTTCCGGGAGCTCTACATGAAGCGTCTCTTTAATCCCTGGTCCCTTTAGAGAAAAACTTTTTACATCTTTGCTTGCATTTTCAATCACAATATTGGCCGACCTGTCGGGATACTCGTCCGTACCAATAGGAAATTCGTGAAAAGGTAGTAGTTCCTCTATATGCCCCACTGCGAAATCAACATTTTTATCGCCAGAAATTTTTGCACCGGTATAAAAATTTATCCAATCCTCGACATTTTTATTTCGAAAGGTCTCTCCTAAAAAAATCTTAGTATTAAAATCACAAAAAACTAATAGAAGCGTTGCACCAGCGATAGATAGAGGGGTGGGAAGTCCATCAATGACCTGAAAATTCTGAATTTTTCCTGGCATTGCCATCGCTTTCAACGCTATCCTAAAAGCTCTAGCAGCATCCTTGGACTGGTCTTGGAAGAAGGGAAGCGGATTTGTCATTTTTCGTCTTCTCCACGCACAAGAGTAAAAAAATCCACCTTTGTTTTTTCTGCTTTTCTTTTAATTAAGTCATGTCTTTTTTTCTCAATTTCTTTTAGTTTAATTACTATTTTACTTTCAATTAAGGTCCTTTTATCGCTTTGCATTAAAGCGTCACATAGCGCAGCAACTGTCGACTTCTTTTTACTTCTACCTTGCACATATCCATGACCAACTAACTTACCGTCTTCTAATTGAATAGAGCATCGCGTAACGGAAATTTCGCCTGCATTAAATTTTTGCCCAGTGTTTCCAATCCTCGCTGTCGCCATAATTGTGCCTATTTCCGGTTTTCTCAGATAAGTATAGCTCGGATCTAACCCAGTAGACTCATACAACCCAACGAGATCGGATTCAGATGATTTTGCTAAATAGCTCAACCATTTAGACCTGACTAGTGACATGCTTACCCGTACGGTTTATAATTAAATCGGTTTCAAACTAACCTATAGTTGAATATTTATTTGAAAATTATGACAAGAACATGACAGATTAAGTTCTATGAGCTTTTTCTTTAAGAAAAATCCTTATTTGCTCCAAATTGAACTTTGCATCATTATCACCATTATCAGCAGCCGACAAATACCACTTCATTGCCTCGGAAAAGCTTTGCTTCGTGCCGATTCCCATATGATGCATGTAGCCTAAATTAAATTGTGCCTCTACTAAGCCTGATGAGGCAGCTTTTTCATACCAATAAAGAGCTCTCTTGAGGTCTTGCTTGATGCATTTACCTTTTTCAAGTAATAGCGCCAAGTTATATTGTGCATGATAATCTCCACCCTCGGCAGCCAAAAGGTACCAATATTTTGCTCTTGTAATATTTACTGGAGAGCCTTCTCCACTCTCGTACATGAGAGCCACATTGTATTGAGCCACCGAATTACCTAACCTTGCAGCATCCAAATAAAGGTCAAGAGCTATACCTTTGTTTTTTTCTAGCACTAATCCTTGATCATAAAAATATGCCAAGTTAGTCATAGCTTTAGGGTGCTTCTTTTTTGCTGCTTTTTTATACCATTTTATAGCCACTTCATTATTTTGTAACACCAACAGCCCTTTATCATACGCCCTTCCTAATTTGTATTGATATTCCGGATGGCCCGAATAGGCCATTACCTTATTGAAGCTGAGCTCCGTGAAACTAATATCATCTTTCTCTTTTTTTTTACCAGTTAAATCGATCACTAAAAGCGAGACAAATGCTATGAATACTAAAATGTATGGGGATTTCTTAGCGTATTTTTTTGAATAATACATTATGATGACATTTATATGACATAAATATGACTAAGTAAAGCATTATTATTGTTGATTTTTTTATATTTATATGTATCATAATTTGTAAAAAAAGTCAGATTGAGGGGAAAAATGAGGTTTCGAACAGTAAAATCAGAGAATTTTTTCAGAAAAAAGCAAACTAAGCTATTGAAAGCTTACGCTTTAGGAAAAGTAAAAAAGGCCGAGAAAATCAGGCAAGGCCTTCTTATATCTAACACGGTTCACGTCAATAGATCTGGGTTTAAATAATATTCGTCAATGTGTTTAAATCCAATCCGTAATGTTTAAGTTGAGTGAAGCAAGCGCCCATAAGGCCTAAAAAAATAAGAGATAGCCAAGGTGACATCCGTAGATAAAAAATCAGGATGAAGGAAATTAGAATTAAAATAATCGATGTTTCTGATGTTGCTATCGATGGTATAACAAAAGCCAAAAAACTTACAAATAGAATTGAGGTTACAGCTACATTTACTCCCCTTATTCCCCGCAGAAAAACTCTATGTCTTTGAAGAACATTCCAAAAGTTTATTGCAGGAGCTACGAGAAGTAAGGTGGAGCCATAAAGAGAAATTAGTAGAATTAATGAGTACAAGAGCTTTTTCTGATCTGACACGTCCCCTAATAGAGCACCAAGATACGCAGCAAAAGAAAATAGTGGTCCAGGAATAGCTTGGGCCATTCCATAGCCAAGCATAAAATCTTCCGAAGATATAAAGCCATTCTGGACAACTACACCCTCTAACAACGGGAGCACAACGTGACCACCTCCAAAAACCAAAAAACTCATATTGAAAAAGTCCCGGCATATTGCAGGAACGCCTTCTAAACTGATAACATTCGAAAAAATTAATAAAATCACAAGAATAAAAAGACAGAGAATAGAATGTATACTGTTCCCTATTTTCAACTGGTTAGAAAAGT
>CABZEG010000007.1 GCA_902524655.1 uncultured Alphaproteobacteria bacterium
GCTTCCAATAATTGTTTTTTTTCTAATTTGTTTGTTTTTCCCTCAAGAACAAATCTTCCTCGCTTCATCACATAAGTATAATCAGACAATTCATAAGCAAAATCAAAATACTGCTCTACCAGAACAATAGCTATTGAACCTTCTTCTCTTAGAGAACCAATAACTTTCCCAATCTGCATGATAATATTTGGCTGAATACCCTCTGTTGGTTCATCAAGTAGTAGTAGTCTTGGTCTAGTAACTAAAGCTCTTGCAATTGCCAATTGCTGTTGCTGACCACCAGATAAATCCCCCCCTCTTCTATTTAGCATATCGAAAAGGACTGGGAACATTTCAAATATCTGTCTTGGTATATATCTTTTTTCTTTTTCAAGGCAAGAAAACCCTATCTCTAAATTTTCTTTAACGGATAATAAAGGAAAAATTTCTCTTCCCTGAGGAACATAAGCAATGCCATTTCTTGCCAAATTATACTGATTTGAGTTGTTCACATTGCTATCTAATGCGTAGTAAGTTCCCTTTGAAATTGGATGCGACCCTGACATTACTTTGAGTAGCGCCGTTTTCCCAACTCCGTTTGGTCCAATGACACTTGTTATCTTTCCAATTTCGGCTTTAAAATTAATATCAAATAAAATCTGTGAACCAGAATAGTGCATATCGATATTCTCCAGAATGAAATGCTTAGCGTCCAAGATAAACCTCTACAACTTCTTTATTTTTTGAGACATGGTCAATGCTACCTTCTGCTAGAACTGAGCCCTCGTGCAGTACTGTAACTCTACAACCCAAATTTCTTATGAAGTCCATATCATGTTCGACGACAATTATTGACTTCGTTTTTGATAAGTCACGTAGCAATTGAACGGTCATATTCCGCTCCTTTGTAGTCATTCCTGCCGCTGGCTCATCAATAAGCAACAATTTTGGGTCTTGAGATAGTAACATCCCTATTTCAAGCCATTGTTTCTGTCCGTGACTAAGTTCACCTGCTTTTTTTGAAAGCAGACTTGTTAATTTTATTGTGCTTGCAATTTCGCCAACTCTTAATTTTTCTTGATCGGTATACTTGTAAGTCAGGGCGGCAAAAAAGCCCCTGTTGTTTTTTAGTGAAACTACTATATTTTCTTCCACAGATTGCTCTTCGAATATAGTAGGGCGCTGAAATTTTCTTCCTATCCCCAATTTAGCAATTTGGTATTCACTCTTCTGAGTGAGTGGTATTGCCACCTCATCCCAGAGTACCTTACCGCTATCAGCCTTTGTTTTTCCAGATATTATATCCATAAGTGTGGTTTTCCCAGCACCATTAGGGCCGATAATTGCTCTTAGCTCAGGGTATCCTATCGACCAGCTTAAACTGTTGATTGCTTTGAACCCGTCAAAAGAAACAGATATGTTCCGAACTTCTAACAAATCGTTCACTTGTTTATCACTCTTTCTTTTATTTTTTCTATCAAACCAAACAAGCCATTTTGAGTAGCTAGGGTGATACTTACAAAACTAAGACCAAGTATAATAAGCCACCAGTCGACCCAGTTGATATTAATAATCCAAAAATCAATATTAGGTATTTGACCACTTGTAAAAAAGCTAGATATTAAAGATACAAACGCAGCTCCCAAAACGGCACCAATTAACTTTCCTCTCCCTCCAATTGAGACCCAAACAGCTAGATATATTGACGCTATTGGTGCCAGTTCAGTTGGATTAACTATTCCTGCTTGGGGATAGTATAGGCTTCCAGCAATTGCTGCCATTATCGCCGTAACAACAAATATAAGTAACTTATAAAGCTCGACATTATATCCTAGAAAACGAACTCTAGCTTCATCATCGCGAATACCCACTAGCAAGTTACCAAGCTTTGATTTGGTAATGATAGAAGCTAAGTAAAAGCCGCAACAGAGAGCAAATGTCGATAGCCAAAGAAATATGACTGAAATTAAATCTTGTGTAAGGTTTCCATATCCAGGAATATTTTGTAATCCGGAAAGCCCATTATTGCCTCTCAATCCGCTATCATTTTGGAATAAGTAGAGAGATAATGCTAAAGTCATGGCTTGAGTTAGAATTGACAAATATACGCCAGTGACTCTTGAGCGAAAGGCTAGCCAACCAAAAACCAATGCCAGTAGGCCTGGTATTATTACAATGAGTAGAAGATGAATTATTAAAGAGTCCGCAAAAATCCAAATGATTGGAATATCAGATCCACCTACCACCCCAAATATCTGATTTCCAATAGCTTCTTTAGTCTCTTCTGGAGTTAAAGGGATTAACTGCTCACTTGCAGCACTTATAACTATTTCTTTTGTCCTTTCATACATTAGCCACATGCCAATTAGATAACCGCCCAATGCAAAAAACGCCATATGGCCTAGTGAAAGTATTCCACAGTATCCCCAGACTAAATCTAGGGCAATCGCAGCCAGACACAGCATCATGGTTTTTCCTAACACTTTAACAAAACTAGTAGACAATAAACCCATTGCAAGTTCACTCGCTATTGTTACAAAAAGAGAAAATAGAAAAAAAAATATCACAAAATTTAAACTTTGATTTCTTTTTATAAAATTCATACTTAGTCTCCCGCGGCTCTTCCTCGTAGAGCTACGATCCCTCGAGGTCTAAACTGTATAAAAATAATTATGAAAATAATCATATATGTCTGGGCGGCCAACGTGTTTGAGGGATTAAACCACTCAATTACTTTTTGTAAAAAGCCAATTAAAGTAGCTCCAGCCAATGTTCCCCATATACTACCCACACCTCCAACCACTACTGTCATGAAGCTTTGTACAATATAATCATTGCCAAGCTCAGAAGTAACTTTTGCATATAAACCAATGCCAACACCCGCGATGCCTGCTATCCCAGAACCTAAGCCAAAAGTAAACATGTTTATCTGATCAGGATTAACTCCCATACTAGCAGCCATGGAGGGATTTTGGGTAACGGCTCGCGTCTCCAGTCCAAAGCGAGTTCTGTTTAGAATGTAAATTAAAATAATTGTAAAGGCGATGCTCAAAACAAAAATAGCTACCCTAATCCAACTTATTGAAATAATCTCATTGAATATCAACGCTCCATCTAGCCATTCAGGTGATGTCAAAGGTCTAGCCTGGGTTCCAAATATATTTTTTGCTAGTTGTTGGAGTGCGATGCTTATTCCGAACGTAGCCAGTAAAGTTTCTAATGGTCTTTTATACAATTTTTTAATTACCAATCTTTCCATTACAATTCCGGCGAAAAAGGTAACGAGAAAAGCGACAGGAATAGCAATAAGTATAGATAAAGTATAATTTGTTACGAAAAGTTGGACTACATATCCTGAATAAGCACCCATCATGATAAATTCACCATGTGCCATATTAATTACTCGCATGACACCAAATGTTATTGCTAAGCCGATTGCAGCTAAAAAATAAATTGACGCAAGACTAAGACCCTCTAATATCAAATCTACGAAGCTAAAGACTGATACCCGACCATTAATTACATTGAGTGTCTCTGTTGCAGCATTTGTTACCTCTCTCGAACTTTCCGCGTACTCTTCATAAAACACATATTGCGCGACAATATTCTTCATATCTTCTCTTGAAACCACGGGCTCTACTTTCCCATTTTTTATCAGTCGGTTAAGCACCCTATTTCTTTTATGATAACTATCAAGTGAATGCGCCTCCTCTATCTTGATATTTCCAATCTCGGCCTGTTGAGTGAGAATATCTTTAAGTTTTTTTTGTGTTAAAATTTCAGGCGCTTTTTCTTCTTTAACTAGCATTAAATATGCATCAAGGTCAGTAAATGAACCGTCAG
This sequence comes from uncultured Alphaproteobacteria bacterium, assembly GCA_902524655.1. GTDB lineage: Bacteria > Pseudomonadota > Alphaproteobacteria > Rhodobacterales > Rhodobacteraceae > CACIJG01. The sequence continues at coordinate 3,823 of CABZEG010000007.1, forward strand.
TCGTGCTAGAATGATTTGTCTCTATAAAGTCGTATTGGTCAATTGCTCCTGTCTCGGGCTCCAATATCTGAGAAATATTAATATTGTCTGGGATTACCTTCTCAGCTTTTAATGCAGTCCTTATAATTTGGTTTAAAACTCCTCTTACATCGATGCCTAGGTCATTTTTTAGAGATCGAATTACTTCAACTCTGTGTGAAATATTCTTCTCAAACCTTACTGTTAATAACTTTTCCAATCTGATCATTCTATTTTTTATTTTCAGATTATTTTCTATTTCAATAGCCTTTCTCAATGGCACCCTAAATCTTTCTTCTGGTTTTCTTGCAATGGAGTCTAAGGTCTTTGATCGTATAGAGGGATCTGCATTCAAAAGTTGAAATTGTACTAGGGCCGAAGAAATAATTGCCCTTACACCACTGTTTGGCTTAATTTGCTTTATCTTTTTCTTGTCAATGACTTCAATCAGTTGTTCGTCAATTACATCAAATATCTCATAAGATCTCTTCTCCAGTTTCTTTGCCGTTACGACTAATCCATCAGATTTCCTAAACCAAAGTTCTTTATTGAGCCACCTTAATAAGAACTTCTCTGTACCGCCAGAATTTAGTTCCAAAAGGCTGTCAATTACAGGACTTATCGTCTTTGAAGAACTCTTATGGAAACTAGCTTTATTCGTCCAAATAAACTCACTTAGATCTTTGTCAGATGCAACTGACGCAGAGGCAAACAACATTACTCCAACAAAAATAAAAAACCTTTTCACTTAACTAGTTCCAAAAAAGTTGTGGGGATAAAATATCCCCACAATAATCCAAAATCATGGTCAATAATTGGACTTCATCTGCACACACGTCTTAGTTTCAGTGTTATACATACCACAACCCATATCTTTCCAATCTGACATCAAAGGCTTGGACTCTGCCAAGTAATCCGTCCACGCATCTCCAGGTACCTCAGAGGTCTGACTGATAATATCGAACTGCCCATCCGCTTGTATTTCGCCAATCAATACAGGCTTCGCAAGATGGTGATTTGGAAGCATTTCAGCCATTCCACCCGTCAAATTTGGCACCTTTAAACCGTACATTGCTTTTCGAACTGCATCTACATCGGTCGTTCCAGCTTTTTCGACAGCCTTAACGTACATCTCAAACCCGATTACATGTGCCTCCATTGGATCATTAGTAACGCGATTATCGCCCATGGTCGCTTTCCAATCTTTAATAAAGGCATCATTCAAATCAGACTCTGCACTTTGAAAATAATTCCATGCCGCTAAGTGCCCTACTAAATTTGCTGTATCAAGCCCAGACAGCTCTTCTTCACCAACAGAAAACGCAACTACTGGAATATCATCTGCTGAAATACCTGCAGCGGCCAACTCCTTATAAAATCCAATATTAGCATCACCATTAATTGTTGAAATTACACCAACCTTTTTTCCATCTGCTCCCAAAGCCACTACGTCAGCAACAATTTTAGACCAGTCAGAGTGACCAAATGGTGTATAGTTAACAAAAATATCTGATGCCGGTACTCCTTTATCAATCAGGTACTGATTGAGAATTTTATTGGTAGTTCTAGGATAAACATAGTCCGTACCTAACAATGCAAATTTCTCTACACCGAGTTCTTCCAAATAGTAATCTGTTGCCGGGATGGCCTGCTGGTTTGGTGCTGCTCCGGTGTAGAAGACATTTTTGGAACTTTCTTCCCCCTCGTACTGGACAGGATAAAAAAGTAACCCATTGAGTTCTTCTATGACAGGTAATACGGACTTTCGGGAAACAGAGGTCCAGCATCCAAACATAACGTCCACTTCTTGAACTGTTAATAACTCTCTAGCTTTTTCTGCAAAAAGTGGCCAGTCAGAAGCTGGGTCAACAACTACTGGAACTAGTTTCTCTCCATTTATACCACCCTTTGCATTCTGCTTTTCTATAAGCATCAGCATTGTATCTTTTAGAGTTGTTTCGGATATAGCCATCGTACCAGATAATGAATGTAATATCCCTATTTTAATATCTGAAAACGAAGGCACGGTTGATGTTAAAAGAACTATACTCGTTACTAAGCCATATAAATTTTTTCTTATCATAATATTTTAACTCCAATAAGCGCGCCAGCACGAAGTAAATAAAAAGCTTGTTTATTTCTGCTTATCTATTAGCTTAGACCGGCACTATGTTGCATTTGCGTGCGGTCTTCCTAGCAGTCGGCTGCACGCGTCTTTTGGCACATGCACCCCCCGATTCTTATGTGCATTTCTAAGATATAATTTGAACACTAAAAGTGAAGCGACAAGACTTTATTACGTCACGTAAGATGCGATTATTATGCACATTTTTTAATCAAAATTCATTAATTGATTAGTTTTTAAGCAAATTAAACAAATATTTTTCAGCAAATAACAGCATTTCTAAGTCTGAAATACCCAAAAAATTCTCGATTCCAATAGCGTTTATCAGCTGTACCGTGCTTAAGTTCCCCTTTGCACCGGGGGCATAAGGGCAACCTCCAAGTCCACCTATCGCGGTGTCAAATGTTTTTATTCCATATTTGAGACCGACTTCAACATTTTTAATTGCATTATCTGATGTATCGTGAAAATGCCCAGCAAGTTGCTCTGGATTTAAACTTTCACATATAACATCAAGTAGTTCATCAATCTTTTTTGGAGTTCCCTTTCCAATTGTGTCTCCCAAGGAAACTTCATAGCATCCCATGTCAAGAAGCTTTGAGGTGACCTCCAAAACACGTTTTGGAGAAACATAACCTGCATAAGGACACTCTATTACACATGACACATACCCTCTTACGGGTATCTTTTTTTGCCTAGCCTTTTCGAAAATATCTCGAAATCTTGCTAAACTTTCGTCTATTGAGCAATTGACATTTTTTTGAGAAAAAGTCTCTGAAGCAGCAGCAAAGACTGCTACCTCATCTACCTTAGCGTGCAATGCATTTTCAAAACCCTTCAGGTTTGGTGTCAAAGCGGTGTAACCGTATGGCGAATTTGAGCTTGATGCAGTTTGTATACAGTTAAACGCCCTTCAAATGCACCACTAGCAAATGAAATACAGCAATAACAGTAACTTAGGTATCTCCGTGTTCATATCAATAGGCACGATTTGTTTCACAGTTTGTTTTACAGTTTAAGTGACCCCTGCCACGCATGGGACACAGAGGGGGGGTACTCACGTAGTACTTTCTTGGCGTGTGCAGCAGATGGGGTGTTTAATAGCTGTATCTTAACTAATTTGAATAGCATTGCTCATTTCTCTCCAAACCTTGCCATCCTTGTAAAGTTGTATTTGCGTAACCCTGAACTTTTTACCAGTTTTTTGGGTTACTACATGCTTAAACGCCATCATATCGTCATCTTCATGTAATAATTCGTTCTGATTAATTGCTTGCTTTGATGCAAACTCTTTTTCTAAATTTTTTACATGTTCTTCACGATCCATCAACGCGGTCTCTTTAATGTACATAAAGTCCTCGTGGAGCCATTCCTCCATTTCTTTCCAGTTTCGTTCTGCTACGAGCCTAAGAACTTTATTGTATTTTTCCACTTAAATCTCCAAAAAATATTCTGAATAATATTTCATTTGATTTGCAATTCCTAGTCTAATTATTTTTGATTTTGTGCTGAAGGAAGTAACTTTTGGGGTTCGTACTATTGTTGGCGTTTAGGTTCATCAGAATGTAAGTGAAAGCACTTTTGCTATTAAAAAATTTTCTGAAGCCTTTTGTGAATTTCACCAAGTATCTCTTCTGAGGTTCTATCGTCTGCACTTTCTTTTTGGGGGGTGAAAAAGCCGATATGTTTTCCAATTAGTTCCATTGCTTTAAGCTTTCCTGCCATAGGTCCATCACCAAAGGCTATGCTCTCCAATTCATTAAGCACTCTCTCTTCTCTAGAGACCGCTTGTAAGCGTCGTCTAGCTTCTTTTTCCTTCTCTAGCTCTAAAATCCTTGTACTGACCTTGGGGTGTCTCCTGAGCCTTGAGGCTTCCTCCCAGACGGTCTTATCAGACATATTTTGAGTATCATAAGCACCTTTATAGGCTGAAGTCTGACTAGTACCTTGAGTAAGGAGTTCAACAAAGTTTTCTTGCTTAGCTGTTAACATTTTAGGTCATCCTTTGAGCATTTTTCAGTACATAGATTATGCTGATGATTAAACAGTTTGGGGGGTAGGGATTAGGTGGGGTATTGAAATTTCAATTCTTCATACATCATGCTTAGTTATTGCCTTGTTGTGGGTAAGGTTGTGGGTAGATATCGATAATATAACATAAAATTCAATTTAAACAATGATTTAAGGGGTATTTATGGCGGAGGAGGTGGGATTCGAACCCACGGTAGACTTTCACCTACGTCGGTTTTCAAGACCGGTGCATTCAACCACTCTGCCACTCCTCCAGCTACCGAGATAATATAAAGAATTTTTTTTTTTTCAATTGAAAAGATCTTTATTAAATAATGTCATATATCTATACTAAAGTCTTAACGAAATATCATATCTTTATGTATCTGGGAGAGAGTAATGAAAGTTAAAGCATATGCCGCAAAAAATGAAAAAGGCCTGTTAGAACCTTATGAATATGAATTGGGAGAAATAGGTCCTGATGATGTTGATATAGAGATAGAAAACTGCGGACTTTGCTACAGTGATGTTCATTACATAGACAACGATTTTTCAAACAATGAATATCCCTTTGTCCCTGGCCACGAGGTTATAGGTAAAATTACGGCAATTGGTAGCCAAGTTAAAGACAGGCATGTTGGGCAAAGAGTTGGAGTGGGCTTTCAGGCTGGGTACTGTAAGACATGTGAATGTTGTTATAATGGTGATCATAATCTTTGCGATGACAGAGTGGGTGTTTTTGTAGGCCGAAACGGAGGTTTCGCCGATAAAATAAGAGTTCAAGATTTAAGTGCTATTCCAATCCCTGACGCACTTGATCCCCGAACTGCCGGTCCACTCATGTGCGGTGGTATTACCGTTTTCAATCCATTTGTCCAATATGCAGTAAAGCCCACAGATAGCGTTTGTATTTTTGGAATAGGTGGGCTTGGACATATGGCTATAAAGTTTGCAAATGCTTGGGGTTGTGAAGTCACCGCTATTACTGGTTCTGAAAATAAGGTGGAAGAAGCTAAGAGTTACGGCGCCCACAATGTAGTCGTTGCTAGTGATATTGATGCAATTAAAAAGCTTAAAAAATCTTTCGACTATTTGTTTTTCACCGGTCATGCATTTAAGGGTAAATGGGGACTATTTATGAATACTCTTAAGCCAAAAGGTAGACTTCATTTCCTTGGTCTATTACCTGAGCCTCTAAATATAACTATGTTTCATATGTTGAGGGGTCAAAATTCAGTGTCGGCGAGTCCTGTCGGAGGCCCAGAAGCTATGAAGAAAATGGTAGAGTTCTGCGCAAGACACAAAATAATACCCGAGGTAGAATTTTTTAAAATGTCAGAAATCAATGATGCCATATCTCACCTTAAAAGTGGTAAGGCAAGATATAGGATCGTTCTAGAAAACTAGCTAGATTCAGTTTTTGATTTTAATTGATATCATTTCAGCTACTGAGTTTTGATTTTCGTTGACCTTTTCTTGTAGGTCATTGATACGTTCACGCCTTTCAGATATCTGAACTGAGTTCTTCATAATATCTATTGCGTTTGTCTGTGTCTTTGATTGAATTTCAATAATTCGTTTCTGATTTTCAGTGGCCATCTCCTCTATTTTTGTGCACCTTTTTGTGTTTTGGTCTATACGCTTTTTATTGTCTTTTACAGTAGCTTTTGAGGGATGAAACTCACCTTTTAGAAATTTTTCATTGGTAGCTAAATTTTCTTTATTAAATTGAAGTGTCTCCTCATTTTTTTTCATAATCATTCTGTTTAGCTCGATAAGCTTTTTATTGATCTCTGTGAGTTGCTTGTTTACTTCAAGGATTGTTTTATTAACTGAAGATTTGTGCTCTAAAAAATCTAACTGGGCTTTGTTATTCATTGATTCTCTAAAGTTTATTTCAACATCTTGCTCGGCAATCATATTACTCATTATAGCCAGTCTGTTTCTCAGAATTTCATCTGTTTCTTGATTAGCCAAGTGATGGTTGCCCATGTAAGCTGCATTATAGTTTCTCATAATAGAGGCGTAATTTTGTTCTATAGAGGCCCTGCATACTTCCACTTTTGTTTTATTTGAATTTATAAGTATCTCAAGCTCGAATATTTTTCGGCGATTAGATTGTATTTGGGCCTTATTTTCGGGATTCATGCGTTACCTCTTTCTAAATGGATTAGTTGATAAAACTTTACTACCTTGAACATTAAACTACTATAACGTAATAAGCGTATAAAATTCAAAAAAATATTGAATTTCGGTGAACCAGTTTAGGATTAGATAAAAATGTATAAAGAATTATTAACTTCGCAGCATCGCGATACTTTCGTGATTTCCCTCAACAGACCAGAAAAGTTAAACGCCTTTACTAAAACCATGCAAGACGAACTTATTAGAGTTTTTGATTACACTGATCAGAATGATGACATTAAATCAGTTGTGATTACTGGGAAAGGACGTGCCTATTGTGCAGGAGCTGATTTGGTTGATGGGCCAAACACTTTTAATTATGCAGAAGCAGGAAACAGGCTCTCTAACGATGATCATCGTGATGGAGGAGGGTTAGTGGCGCTTAGAATTTTTAGATCTAAAAAGCCAGTAATAGGTGCAATCAATGGAGATGCTGTTGGTGTAGGGGCAACAATGACTTTACCAATGGATATAAGAATTGCATCAAAATCGGCTCGGTTTGGATTTGTGTTTTCAAGAAGAGGTGCAGTACCCGAAGCGTGTTCTAGCTGGTTTCTTCCTAGAATAGTAGGTATCTCTAAAGCTCTGGATTGGTGCTACACGGGGAAAGTTTTCACTTCTCAAGAGGCCTTACAATATGGACTAGTCTCCGATGTAATCTCCGATGATAATTTGATAGAAAGAGCACTTGAGATTGGATCTAGCTATAGCAGTAAAAGCTCTGCAATATCTGTTTCTCTTGCCAGACAAATGATGTGGAATATGCTAGCCGCAACCCACCCAGAGGAAGCACATATTTTAGACTCCATCGCTATGGAGAGAATGGGAAAGTCCCCAGATATTAAAGAAGGAATAGCTTCTTTTTTAGAAAAGAGAGCTCCTAATTTTTCGATGAAAGTCAGCAAAGATTTGCCTGACCTATCGGCTGCTATAAAATCCAAGTATTAAAAAGCTTACATTTTTAAAGACATTAAAGAATTATTCGCCACTGCTGCCATTTCAAAGAAAGTACTCTTTTCTCTCGTGAAAACCTCTTTATATTGTTGTACCGCAGAAACAGGTAGCATAGATAAGTTTTCCGATAATAAAGCTGCTGCACACGTTTTCCCAAAAAGAGTTCCGGGGGCAATACCCCTACCTGAATATCCAAAACTCGATAGAGCATTCTCTTCAAAGTTCACGATTTTTGGTATGTGATCTTTAGTCATGGCAATTTTACCCGACCAACGATAATTAAACTCTATCTCGGGTAAAAAAGGAAAAAGGTCCTTCAGTTTTTTGTTTGCCCAATTCGTATGAACATATTTTCCAAAGCCTTCAGAGTTGCCCATTGTTCCTAGAATGAGACGTCCAGCGTCATCTACTCTAAAGGAAGACATAATTCTGGCTGTATCCCAACAACCCTCTTTGCCAGGCAAGATCGTGCTCATTTCATTAGAGTTTAGAGGTCTCGTTGCAAATTGTGAGTAATAAACAGTAGAAAACTTACCTGAATTGTTTGTTTTATCTAAATCTTCATAGGCATTCATAGCAAGGAATAAATATTTGCTCTTTATTACAATGTCTTGGACATGGACTTGCCACAAACCATTTTGTTTTTTAACCTGAGATACTTTTGATTTTTCATATATCTTTGCGCCCAATTCTTTTGCTTTTCGTGCAAGGCCTCTGCAATAAGCCAGAGGTTGTATTGTTCCAGCTCTAGAGTCATGAAGTGATCCAATAAATTTTGAACTTCCTACTTTACTATCAGTCTCAGTTTTATCGAACAGTGATAATGGCTCTTTAAATAATTCTCCTTGCTTAAATCTTTCAATTAGATATTCCATTCCCTTTTCTGAGTGAGCACAATGTAAAGTTCCATTTCGTTTGGGATCGCATTTAATTTTGTTTTCTTCAATAATTGAGAAAACCAAGTCGGGAGCTGAACCAAGAGCGGATATAAGCCTTTCCCCAGGCTTTTTTCCTAAAATAGAAATGATTTTTTTAGGTGGCAGCCATAACCCTGCATTTACTAAGCCAACGTTCCTACCGGAACCACCAAACCCAATGGTTTCACATTCAAGTAATGTGACTTTAGCGCCTTGCCTTGCTGCTTCTAAGGCAGCAGAGCAACCTGTAAAGCCTCCCCCAATTATTAACAAGTCCACCGTCTGATTGTGAGGAGAATTAGAAAAATTTACTAATTCTTTTGAAGTGGTATCCCATAAATTACCCATAGCAAGCCTTTATGATTGTTATTTCTATTTATCTAAAAACTGACAAAATCTATCGTTCTTATTCACTCTATTTTTAATGGCATGCCGTTTAACATTCCTCCATCAACTGCTAATAATTGGCCAGTTACATGGTTGCTGAGATCGCTAGCAAAAAAAATTATAGATCCGACAATATCTCGCGCGGTTGGGGTTTCTCCAAGAGGATTAGTCCTTTCATACTTTTTAATACTTTTTCTAAACTTCTTATCTCCCAACTTATTTTTCCACCAGTCGGTCGCCACAAATCCCGGACATACCGCATTTACTCTTATCCCATCAGGGCCAAGAGACCGAGATAGTGCAAGGGTCATGGTATTTAATGCACCCTTCGAAGAAGCATAAGCGATTGACGACCCTAAACCTTTCAAACCTGCAACTGAGGAAATATTAACAATTGAACTGTTCTTACTATTTGCAAGATATGGTCGTGCTTTTTTGACTATTTCATAGTTGCTAATTAAATTTAGGCTAAGGATATTTTCAAAGTCATTTCTATTTAAAGCATTTAAATCAGAATGATCAGCAAACTTTGTTCTGCCTGCATTATTTATTAAAATATTGAGCGATTTGAATTCTTTCACTGCACTAGAGATTAAATGCTCGCAGCCTTCATCCGTAGCCACGTCAGCCTTTATAAGAATGGGAGCATTGCCAAGATTGGAGCATTCATGTGCCACCTCTTCTGCCAACTTTTTACTTTTCGAGTAATTAATAGTTACTCTGCCACCTAGCGATGTTATTTTTTTGGCAGTCTCGGCTCCAATACCGTTAGATGAGCCTGTTATCACAGCAAACTTCCCATCAAAATTCATCAAATCCTCCAATACTGAACTTTTTATATATAAGGATAATTTAAAACAAAAAAAAATTTAAGACATACTTTATATTTCCCTCAGATTGGTTCATGATGTAAACTTAAGGTAAAAAAAAGGAAAACGCACATGAAGCTTTATTTTGCACCTAATTCAAGAGCAGTAAGAATAGCTTGGTTGCTTGAGGAGCTAGGTTTGGATTATGAAATTGAAAAATATACGGTCGGAGACAGAGCACTTCGAACACCTGAATATTATAAGATACATCCTATGGGGCGTATTCCGGTATTAGAGGATGGACAAGTGAAAATATATGAGTCAGGTGCTATTGTTCAATATTTATTGGCGCGATATGGAAATGGCAAATTTTTGCCTGATGTCCAAGATCCCACCTTTCCTGAATACCTACAATGGCTGCATTATGCTGAAGGGTCGATAATGGGCCAGGTAAATATTTTAGTCGTAGAAACAATACTTCTTCCTGCAGAAAAGAGGAACGAAGTAAATGTAAACCGAGCAAAAAAATTGCTTAGCGTAGCACTCGGTAACGTCGATAGCAGGCTAGTAGACCGAGATTATTTAACCGGCACTTTTTCAGGAGCAGATATAATGACAGGCCACGCCTGCTTTGGTGCTATGAGAGCAGGTGCAGATATTTCAGAAATGACGAACCTAAATTCTTATGTCAATCGTTTATTAGAGAGACCAGCTTTAGAAAAGGCGAGATCTCTATGATAAAAAGCAACATAATAAAACACACTGATCACTTGCAAGCGGAAATAAGAGAGAATATTGGGTTGATAGCATTTAATCGACCTGAGTCAAAAAATGCACTGTCTGATGAGCTAACACCAGCATTGAGAACGATCTTGGAAAATTTTGAAAGTGATAAAAATGTACGGGTAATTTTAATCACGGGTAATGGAGGAGCTTTCTGCTCTGGGGGAGATGTAAAAAGCTTTGCAAACAATAGTGATCCGGGATTATCGAGTGATTTGTCTGTTGAACAGAAAGTTAGAAAATTACAAATAGGTCAGGAGGGAGTTTCGTTAAAAATACATGAAATGCCAAAACCAACTATAGCCGTACTTCCGGGAGCAGCAGCTGGTGCCGGAATGTCAATCGCGTTGGCTTGTGATATTAGAATTGCCTCAGAAAATGCATTTTTGGTTCCTGGGTTTGGCGGTATCGGGCTCTCGGGTGATTATGGGGGAAGTTGGTCCCTTGGACAACTAGTAGGACCGTCAAAGGCAAAAGACATTTATTTTTCCAATAAAAGAATTAGTGCGTCCGAGGCATTAAATGAAGGTATTGTCAATTATGTAGTTTCAAACGAAGAACTTGAAGATTTCTCATTTAAAAAAGCACAAAATATAGCTTATTTCTCTCCTACTGCTCTTCAATATATGAAAGAAAATCATAATAGAGCTACTTTCTCCACAATGAAAGAAAGCCTGGCTATGGAAGCAGATAGAATGATCAGATGCTTTCAAACAGAGGATCATAAAAATGCAGCAAAGTCTTTCGTAAATAAAGAGAAGCCAATTTTCAAGGGTCAATAATAGGAGGAACTATATGGTCGAATTTAAATTTATATTTGATTTTGGAAGCCCAAAAGCATATCTCGTTTACAATATGGTTCCGGGTATTGAGGAACGAACTGGAGTTAAAGCAGACTATGTCCCTGTTTTACTTGGTGGCATATTTAAATCAACAAACAACGTTTCACCGATTGAGGCGTTTAAAACGGTTCCTGCTAAGGCTAAATATGATGATCTAGACACAGAGAGATTTGTAAAGAAGCATGGTATTGATTTTAACTTTAATTCTCACTTTCCTATAAATACTTTAAACCTTATGCGGGGAGCAATATATGCAAAGGAAAATGGTTTTTTTGAAGATTATGTTAAGGCCATTTTCAAAAGTATGTGGGTTGATAACAAAAAAATGGATGAGTTAGATGTTATAAAAACTGTTTTGGAGGAAAATAAGTTGCCAGCTCAGCGTATTTTCGAAGGCACTCAAGATCAAAATATTAAATCGAAGCTTATAGAAAATACTGCTAAAGCAGTGGATGATGGATTATTTGGAGTTCCAAGCTTTTTGATTGATAACGAACTTTTTTTTGGTAAAGAAACACTTCAAGATGTTGAAGACTTAATTAAGCGTAAAGTTGCTTGATTATGAAACAATTTATCCTGAGAGAGGCTCCAGATGCAAAATTGAATGTCTCTAATTTTGAGTTGCAAGAAGCAGAGTTACCCAAACCAGTGGATGGTCAAGTCTTGGTTCGCAACATCTTACTATCAATTGATGCTGCAAATAGAACTTGGATGCAGGGAAGAACTTATAGGGACCAAGTTATAGCTGGGGATGTAATGCCTAGTTACTCGGTCGCTGAGATTATAGAAAGCAAAGATCCAGAGTTTGAAAAAGGCCAGATAGTGACAGCGGATAGCTTTTGGGCTGAATATAGCGTTATTGAGTCAAGAGACTTAAATAAGTGTCCAGAAAATATCTCTTTACCCAATTTATTGTCTCTTTTTGGCATAGCTGGCTTGACGGCTTATCATGGATTATTCGATGTAGGAGAGGTAAAAGCTACTGACACGGTAGTAGTATCAGCTGCAGCAGGCTCAGTTGGAGTATATGTTGGTCAGTTGGCAAAAGCTATTGGCTGCAATGTAGTTGGAATTGCGGGTGGTGATGCAAAATGCAAAAAAGTAGTTGAGGAATTGGGCTTTGACGGCTGTATAGATTATAAAAATGCAAATTTAGTGCGGGATCTAAAAACTCATTGTCCCGAGGGGATTGATCTTTATTTCGATAATGTAGGAGGGACAGTGCTTGAAGCCGTTTTAATCAGAATGAAAAACAAGGGAAAAGTAGTTTGCTGCGGGGCAGTTAGTCAATATGAAAGTGCTTCTCCGACTGGACCTAGGAATATACCAGGCTTTGTTATAACAAAAAGGCTTAAATTGGAGGGATTTATCGTTATGGATTTCAAAGAGAAGCATCTGGAAGCAATTAACCACATGAAAAAACTATTAAATGAAGGAAAGATTACCATAGTTGAAGATATAACTGAGGGGCTTCAAAGTGCCCCAATGGCACTCGTAAATCTCCTGAATGGAAAAAACTTTGGTAAGAGTATGGTGAGAGTGGGTCCGGATCCCGATAAGCAAAAAATGAACTAATTCAAAATGAATTTTGAAGAGGCAACTAAAAAGGTGTTAGAGACTGATGATTTATACCAGTTTTCCGAATACACACATGATGGTCAAATTTACAAGACCTTCGTAAATACCCCACAGACATTGCATGAATTGCTTGAGTATGGAAAAAAAAATCGTCAGTGGGACGAATTTATTATTTATGAGAATGAACGAATTACATATTCGGAGTTTTTAGAAAAAGTGAATAGCGTGGCCGCTTTCCTTCAGAAAGAGTTGGGAGTAAAAAAAGGTGACAAAGTCGCAATAGCAATGCGAAATTTTCCCGAATATCCAATTCTATTGATGGGTATCGTATCCTTAGGAGCGATAGTTGTTTTTGTAAATGCTTGGTGGACAACACGTGAAATGGAGTATGGTTTTAATGATAGTTCGGCAAAAATATGCTTCGCAGATAAGGAAAGATTAAATGTTATTCTTCCGTTCGCAAAAGCCTACGGAATTAAATTAATTGGTATTCGATCGGAACATGATAATAACGTTTTGGACTATGAAGAGGAAGTGGCCTCCTATCCATCAAAAAAGTTGAAGGCAACTAATATTGATCCAAAAGACGATTTTGGAATTATGTATACTTCTGGATCAACTGGAAACCCTAAAGGCGTTGTTCTTACTCATAGGGGAGCTATCTCAGCGGTATTTTCTTGGTTAATGATGGAAAAGATAGGTTCATATGTGTATCCTGAAAAAGTGGCTGCTAAGAAACCATCTAGCATTCTTCTATTATCTCCTTTTTTTCATGTGAATGGTTCTCATCCAAACTTCTTATACGGGATTGCGAAAGGGTCAAAGATTGTCTTAATGTACAAGTGGGATCCAAAACAAGCCGTTGATATAATCGAAAATGAAACCATAACTCTAATTCGAGCAGTTCCAACTGTTATTTCTGATCTCGTTGAGGAAGCTATCGCGCAAAGTAAATCTTTGAGCTCTTTGGAAACACTAAATGCTGGAGGTGCAAAACGACCGCCTCCAAATGTAGCACATGAAAAAAAAGCGCTGCCTTCGACAGATATTTCTTCTGGATATGGAATGACAGAGACCAACGCTTTAGGCGTGAGTGTATCTGGTGATGAGTATTTAGAAAATCCTGAATTAGCTGGTAGGCTAATTGGCGTCCTTCAAGACATAAAAATTGTTGATGAAAATGATAAGCAAGTTAAGTCTGGAGAAGTTGGTGAAATTGCAATAAAAAGTCCAGCAAATATGCGGTGTTACCTCAACAAAAAGATAGAAACCGACCAGGTTCTTATAAATGGCTGGATGCATACCGGTGATTTAGGTTTTATAAATAGTCAAGGTTTGGTAACGATTGTTGATCGCAAAAAAAATATAATCATCAGAGGAGGTGAAAATATATCGTGTTTAGAGGTTGAGGGTGTGCTTCAAAAGCATCAATCAATACTAGAATCTATAGTTTTTGCAGTACCAAATGAACGATTTGGAGAAGAGGTTGGTGTCTGTATTAATTTAAAGAAAAAAGAAACTTTAAAAAAAGAAGACATAAATCAATTTCTTAATGATAAGCTAGCGAAGTTTAAAATACCTACCCATTATTGGCTGACAGATGATATCCTGCCTAGAGGTGCTACCGATAAACTTGATAGAATTACAACGCGTGAGCTTTGCTTGGATAATAAAATAAAAAGTTTGCTGTAAAAAAGAGAGGAATAACATGAAAGAGTATGAATTTGTTAGGGTACACATAGATGATCACATAATGTCGGTAACAATTAATCGGCCAGAGGTTTATAACGCGGTGCATCCACCATTGAGTTTAGAATTAAATGAAATATGGGATAATTTTGGTAAAGATAAAGACCTTTGGGTTGCTGTTTTGACTGGAGAAGGAGACAAGGCTTTTTCAGCTGGGAATGACCTAAAATATTCGGCTTTACCGGCGGATCAAAAAGTTCAGCAACCGTCATCAGGATTTGCTGGATTAACTAGAAGGTTCGATAGAACAAAACCAATTATAGCAGCTGTTAACGGCTTCGCAATGGGAGGAGGCATGGAGACTGCTTTATGCTGCGACATAATTATAGCCTCTGAAAATGCTAAATTTGCTTTGCCAGAAGTGAAGGTAGGATTTTTTGCTGCGGCAGGAGGAGTTCAAAGGCTTAGTCGTCAAATTGGTAAAAAGGCAGCTGTGGAAATAATGTTAACAGGAAGAAATGTTTTAGCAGCAGAGGCTTTGGAATTGGGAATTATTAATGAAGTCGTGCCGCATTCTTCTCTAATGGAATTAGCGATGGAAAAAGCGAAAGCTATTGCCTCCAATTGTCCATCATCGATACGGTATTCTATGGAAGCGCTAAACCATATGGACCACCTTGAAAACTATCCCGATGCTTTACGTAAAAGTGCGGAATTGATTGAGCTACTCCGACAAACTGAGGACCATAAAGAAGGTGTTTCTGCTTTTGTAGAAAAAAGAAAACCTAATTGGAAAAATCAATAAAAAAAAGGAAATCTTATGACCAATCTTTTTGATCTAACAGGAAAGACTTGTCTTCTAACGGGCGCATCCAAGGGTATTGGAAAATCGATGGCGATTGCTCTCGCACAACATGGAGGCACTGTAATAATTTCAAGTAGAAAGATAGACGTCCTTAAGAAGACAGCTGAAGAAATAAATGAAACAATAGGGGAAGAGAGAGTTTTTCCGGTAGCAGCAAATGCGGGGAGAAAGGATGAACTGGAGAACTTGGTTAATGCATCAAGGCAGCTTTCTGGGAAAATAGATGTATTGGTTTGTAATGCTGGGGTTAATCCTCACTATGGACCAATGTCAGATATATCAGACGAAGCATATGATAAAACAATGGCGACAAACGTAAAATCAAATCATTGGCTATGCCAAATGGTTGTTCCAGATATGATGGCGAGGGGAGGAGGATCAATTATGATTACCTCTAGTGTAGGAGCATTCGAACCATCTCTGAATTTGGGCACTTACCATATTTCAAAATTAGCGGTAATAGGATTAGTTAGAAATTTAGCTGCTGAATATGGTCCCCAAAATATTAGGGTAAATGCAGTATGCCCCGCTATAATAAAAACAGATTTTGCAAAAGCATTATGGGATGACGACTTAAAGGCTAAGGAGGCAGTTTCTAAAATACCGCTTGGTCGTTTAGGGGAACCAGAGGATCTACAAGGGCTCGCGGTATTTCTAGCATCTAACGCAAGTAGTTATATCACCGGCCAGGCGATGACTGTGTGTGGTGGTGGATATATGTGGCGTTAATAATAAGGAAAAAGATATGGATATCAAAGATAGAGTAATAGTTGTAACTGGAGCTGCCAGCGGAATAGGTAGATCTCTCGTTAAAATCTTTTATAAGTATGGAGCAAAGCATGTTGTAAGTGCTGATGTAAATAAGGACGGAATAAACGAGGTCGCAAAGGAGTTTGGCGGAACTGCGATGAAATGTGATGTCAGTCGAGAAGGGGATATTGCAAAAGTTATAAGAACAACGGAAAGAGAAATTGGTCCAATATCAATTTTTTGTTCAAATGCTGGCATTGGTCATCTGGGAGGAATTGAGGTTCCGAATGATGATTGGCAAAAAATTTGGGAAATTAATTTAATGTCACATGTATGGGCAGCCAGACACTTGGTCCCTTTAATGGAGAAAAGAGGAGAGGGATACTTATTAAATACGGCATCTGCCGCTGGTCTATTGTCACAAGTTGGTGATGCATCCTATTCAACGACTAAACATGCTGCAATTGGTTTAGGAGAATGGCTTGCATTTTCATATGCGAGGAAGGGTATAAAGGTTTCTATGTTGTGCCCTCAGGGAGTAAGAACCGCGATGACGGATGGATTGGATCCAGAGCTCGCTGTTGCTATGAAAGATGGAATGCTTGAACCCGATGATGTTGCCGAGGAATGTGTTAAAACGATAAATGAAGAACGCTTCTTGGTATTGCCTCACACCGTGGTAGAAAAATATATACAATATAAGACGTCCAATTATGATGGATGGATAGCTGGGATGGCAAAATTAAATGAGAGATTTAGGTATTAGGTTTGCGTTTCAGAGGACGCATCAGTCCTTCTTGAGCAACGCTTGCAACAAGGGTTCCGTTCTGTGAAAAAACTTTTCCTCTGTTGAGACTTCTTGCAGCCCCTGAAAATGGACTATCCATTTCATACAAGTACCAATCATTAAAGTTAATTTTTTCATGAAACCACATTGCGTGATCCAAACTTGCCAGCATAACATCTCCCGAATACGCTGATACACCGTGAGGCCGGTTACCAGAGCCCAACAATGATACATCAGAGGCGTATGCGAGAAAGCAATGATGTACCCATTGATCTTTGGTATCAAGGGTACCATCCACTTTAAACCACAAAAAGTTTTTGTCTGAAGTTGGTTCCGGATTGAATAAGTCGGGTGGATCAACATCTCTTATTTCAATTGGCTTTGGATTTAAAAAATTTGCACGCCTTTTTTCAGGAACTTTATTCGCAATGAGTTTTCTCTGTTCATTCCTATTAAGAACTCCCGAAGGCCCTTTTACTTCTTTCATCTTATGCTGATGAGACCAACCCTCTTCTTCAATATGAAATGATGCAGCCATATTGAATATTTGTTTTCCATTTTGTATAGCAACCACTCTTCTTGTTGTGAAGCTTCCACCATCTCGTGCTCTGTCAACCTCGTAAATAATAGGTGTTGATGGATCTCCAGGTCGTATAAAATAAGCATGAAGAGAATGACAAAGTCGTTTATCAACAGTTTTATAAGCTGCAGCTAACGCTTGAGCAATAACGTGACCTCCAAATACCCTTGATGCGACTTCGCCACCTTCCCCTGAACCTCGAAATAGATTGCGATCCAATATTTCGATATCAAGAAGTTTCTCTATTTTTTCTTTCATAGTGCCTTCATTAGTTCATACGCACGCTTAGCTAGCTTTGGAACAGATAATGTTTCACGATTTGAGCGTTCAGGATTAGCGGCAATTCCAGACAAAGCCCTCTTTTTTACACCCTGTATAACACATGCCATTCGAAAAAAACAGAACGCGAGATAAAAATTAAAATCTTTTATATAGTCGATGTTTCTTAACTCGCAATATTCTTTAATAAAATTTTCATCACTTGGTATTCCTAGAGGCTCTCTTTTAACACCTTTTAATCCCCTACTAATTTTTCCTGCTGTTTGCTCCCACTGCATGATTAAAGATGCGAGGTCAGCAATCGGATGTCCAGTTGTACAAATTTCCCAGTCTATAATTGCAAGTAGTTTTGGCTCATTTTTATCAAATATCATATTATCAAGTCGAAAATCACCATGCACTAGTGAACGAGGAGAGTTATCTATAGGTATCCTTTTCGGAAGTTCTTCCATCATTTCGCTCATTTCACTAATTTTTTCCGTTTCCGATGACAAATATTGTTTTGCCCACCTGCTTATCTGCCTTTCATAGTAATTCCCGTCTGCACCAAAATCTGTTAAACTCACCCTATCGATATTTACTTCGTGTAACGAAGACAATCCTCTATTTATTTCGCTATAAATCTTTGCTCTATCGTTTTTAGCTAAACTTGGTAAAGCAGGGTCTTCATAAACTACTCCATCAACGAATTCCATTATATAGAAATCAACGCCTAAAATAGACTGATCATCACAATAATGAAGCATCTTTGCGACAGGTACGGGTGTATCATATAAAGCCTTTTGCACTCTATATTCTCGGTCTATGGCGTGTGCCGATTTTAGTAAGGGTCCATCTGGTTTTCGCCTAATAACATAACTAGTGGTATCTGTCTCCAGTAAAAAGGTTGGGTTCGATTGGCCAATAGAAAATTTTTTTACATTATTTAAATGTGAAAACCCGTCGATGGTGTTTGCTAGATAGGGGAGCAGTTTCTCTTTGTTTAATGGATCTTTAGACATTTTCCTAACTATAGGTCAGCAAATGAGCGTTGTCTCCATCGAATTGCGGTGCGTAGTTAAAGCTGTGAAGGTAAAAGGCTTTGGGAGTGTAAATGAACTTTGAGATTGATGTATTTTTTATTTGTAAGTTTAATGTCATCATTTCTTCTTTAGGAGCATTGAGGGTTGTTGCTACCACTCTACTTATTGGTCCTCCTGATGTGACAACAACAACTTGTTTACAGTCAAGATCACAACTAAACTCGAGCGCACTACTAATTCTTGAAGAAAAGTCTTCCCAGCTTTCAGTCGCATTTGGTAGTTTTGCATTCATCCAGTTGGTTACCGTTGATCTAAGAGTTTTAAAGTGCGTCTTCCTGTCAGTAAAAATCTCTTCTGGGATATTCGGGCCAAACTCTGCTAATAATAAGTCTCTAAAGTCATATTCGTTCCAGCCAGGGTGCTTATCAACTTGGCATTTCAAATTAAAATTTTCCAGTGTTTGCTGATGTCTTTTTTGGGTCCCTATAACAACCCTTTCAGGGGCTATATTTAGTTTGTCGAAAAAGGAACCTAAAAGAGCTGCTTGGTCATGACCTAACTCGGATAAGTTATCGTAATTTTCATGACCAAAAGATGCCTGAGCATGTCTAATTAGGATTAGCTCACTCATAAAGATTTAAAACTGTTAGTTTGAGTATCGTCTTAGTTCAGCTCTAGCGACCTGTCTTCTGTGAACGGCATCTGGGCCATCAGCAAGTCGTAATGTCCTAACGTGTGTCCACATATGAGCAAGAGGCGTGTCTTGACTGATCCCCATTCCGCCGTGCATTTGTATTGCCTCATCAATAACCTTTAATGCCATTAAGGGTGCCACTACTTTAATTTGGCTAATCCAAGGTTGCGCTGCTTTGACGCCTGCGGTATCCATCATCCAAGCAGCTTTTAAGCAAAGTAAGCGGCTTTGCTCTATTTCCATCCGGCAGTTCGCAATAATATCGTAGTTTGCTCCAAGTTCTGTTAATTCCTTTCCAAAGGCTGTTCGTGTTTTAGAGCGCCTTATCATCAACTCAAGGGCTTTCTCTGCTTGCCCAATGGCTCTCATACAATGATGGATTCTTCCTGGCCCTAGTCTTCCTTGTGATACCTCGAAGCCACGCCCCTCACCAAGAATTAGATTTTCTGCTGGAACCTTCACATCTGTGAATTTACAGTGTCCATGCCCATGCGGAGCATCGTCTGCACCAAAAACATTCATATATCTAAGTACTTCAAATCCTTCAGAGTCGGCATCTACAAAAAACATTGAATGCCTGGAATGCTTTGCAGCATCTGGGTCAGTTAGCGCCATAACAATAAAAACTTTACACCTGGGATCTCCAACACCGGAAGACCACCATTTTTGACCATTCAATACCCAATGATCTCCGTCTTTTTTTGCTTCGAGCGATATATTTGTTGCGTCTGAAGAGGCAACATCAGGCTCCGTCATTAAATAAGCAGATCGGATCTCTCCTTCTAGTAACTTTGTTAACCATTTCTTTTTGTGGTTTTCATTGCCATAGCGCTCAATTACTTCCATATTTCCCGTGTCCGGTGCGCTGCAGTTAAATACTTCAGCTGCGATACCAACTTTTCCCATCTCTTCTGCAAGATAAGCATACTCAACGGTTGATAAACCGTAGCCTTTCTCTGAATCGGTAAGCCAAAAGTTCCAAAGGCCTCTTTCTTTAGCAAGAGACTTTAGATGGTTTAATATTTCCACTTGTCGTTCGGTAAATTGCCACCTGCTTCCGGATGGATGCTTTCCTACTTCTTCGTGAAACTCTTGGTCAAGTGGTTCTATGTCATCTGAAACCATCTGCCTTACTTTATCAATTAATGGTTTTACTTTATCGGTAACGCCTAAATCCATGTCTTTCTCCTAACTAACTAAATTTTAATTTAAACTCTGAAACAGCTGCCGTAAATTCCGAATCTAAATTATGAACAAACTCCGAAACAGTTTCAATTGCTTTAATTGACGCAATGCCTTGCCCGCATCCAAAAATTTGTGACCACGCCTTTGGCTTTTCAGATGAAGGGTCAAAATTCATATCTTTGACTGATCCCTCCTGAAGGTTGTCTGGGTCCATGCCAGCATTGATAACGGATGGTTTCAAATAATTTCCAGAAACTCCAGTAAAAAGTGATGAAAGAAGTATATCTTCAGCAGAGGAATCGACGATCATATTTTTATATGCATCAGTGGCATTTGCCTCTTTTGTTGCAATGAATGGTGAACCGATGTATCCCATGTCTGCTCCCATCATGAGTGAAGCAAGCAAAGCTCGTCCTGTTGCAATGGAGCCTGAAAGCAACAAGGGTCCCTTGAACCATTCTCTGATTTCTTGAATTAGAGCAAAGGGTGATTGAGGTCCAGCATGTCCTCCGGCACCGGCCGCCACTGCAATAAGCCCGTCGGCTCCTTTTTCGATAGCTTTTCTAGCGAAAGTATTATTAATAATATCATGTAAAACAGTGCCACCGCATGAATGAGCTGCTTCATTAACTTCTGGTCGAGCTCCAAGTGAAGTAATCCAAACAGGTACATTCCATTTTACACATATTTCAATATCTCGCATCAATCGTGGATTTGATCTATGCACTATTTGATTTACGGCAAAAGGTGCCGCAGGATTATCTGGATTTTCTTGGTTATGTCGATCAAGTTCCTCTGTTATACGTTTGAGCCATCTCTCCAGTTCAATAGGTTCACCCTCTTTCTCGCGGGCATTCAAGGCTGGGAAGCTACCAATAACTCCAGCTTTACACTGTGCAATTACCAAATCCGGTACCGATATAATAAATAGCGGGGCCGCTACCACTGGAAGCTTTCCCGATGTCAATACTGCCGGAAGATTTGTACTACTATGTATATTCATCAGAGAACCTCAAAAAGGCCTGCGCCTCCCATTCCTCCTCCAATGCACATGGTGCATACGACATATTTCGCGCCTCTCCTCTTCCCTTCAATAAGCGCGTGCCCAACCATGCGAGCGCCAGACATTCCATATGGATGGCCAATGGAAATTGCCCCACCATTTACATTTAGATTTTCATCTGGAATACCTAACTTGTCTTTACAATACAGAACCTGTACGGCAAAAGCTTCATTTAGCTCCCAAAGGTCTATGTCATCCATTTTTAAGCTATGCTTTTCGAGTAGTTTTGGGACAGCAAAAACAGGTCCGATACCCATTTCGTCAGGAGCGCAACCAGCAGCCATCATTCCAACATATCTTCCTAGAGGCTCCAAACCCTTCTTTTCTGCGATTTTGGCTTCCATTAGCACAGATGCTGATGCGCCGTCAGACAGCTGGCTTGCATTGCCTGCAGTTATGTAGCCACCTTCAGACATAGTCAATCCATTTTTAAAAACTGGTGACAACGAAGATAGCCCTTCAATGTTTGTGCTTGGTCTATTTCCTTCATCTTTCTCGAGCGTTACTTCTTTATCACTTATTTCGCCCGTTTCTTTATCTTGAACTTTCATTGTCGTTTTGAGTGGCACGATTTCGTCATCGAATGCTCCTCTTTGTTGTCCAGATGCCGTTCTCTGTTGAGATTGAAGTGAATATTCGTCCTGATACTTTCTACTTACATTATATCGAGATGCAACGGTCTCGGCAGTCTCAATCATAGTCATATACATGTCAGGTTGATGATCCTTAAACCACGGATCGTAAGCTCTGTATCCATTCATCTTATCATTTTGAACAAGGCTAATGGACTCTACTCCTCCGCCTACTGTTACATCCATACCGTCGTTAATTATTTGTTTCGCGGCCGTCGCAATAGCCATCATGCCACTTGCGCATTGACGATCTATAGACATACCCGGGACTGTAACCGGTAATCCAGCTCTTATAGCGGCCTGTCGAGCAATATTACCTCCGCTAGATCCTTGCTGTAAGGCAGCGCCCATAATAACATCACTTATCTCATTAGGTTCTATCCCTGCTCTTTCAACTGCCTTTTCAATTGCATGCCCTGCTAACTCTTGGGCTGACGTGTCATTGAAAGCTCCTCGGTAGGCTTTTCCTATAGGTGTTCTCGCAGTTGATACTATTACGGCTTCTCGCATTTCTTTTCTCCGATAATTAAATGAAAACTTTCGTATTAAATATGGCCAATACTACCATACAAATTTTTTCGTACAATCTTTAAACTTAAGACTTTTAAGGCTTAACAAACGCTTTTGTAACCCACTCGGCTGCCAAGATGGGTTTTTCTTGGTTTTCTAATTCTACGATAACATCATAGATCATAGTTATTTCACCAGTATCTTTCTTCTCTATATCCTTTAAAGTAAAATGCCCTCTTATTCTTGAGTTTACTGGTACAGGCGAAACAAACCGTAACTTGTTAAATCCATAATTAAGGCCAAAATGTGCCCCTTTTATTCCCGGGACACAATCGTAAGACATTGCTGAAAGTAACGACACGGACAGAAACCCGTGCGCTATCGTTGAATTTAGGGGGGTCTCTTTCTTTACTCTTTCAGTATCAAGGTGAATAAAGAAGTGATCCTTTGTTAGATCTGCAAAACTGTTAATCATAGCTTGATCGATAGAGTACCACTCTGATTTTCCAACCAATTTTCCTAATTTTTCAGTGACTTTATCCAAACCCAATTTTGTAAGTGCACCATCATTATTTACTTCTCTCATTAGTAGACCTCCACGATTCGATCATTAAGCTTCAATTATAGCTATAAAAAGACACCTATTTAATGATATTTCTGAAAATCAGTAGTGTAATAATTAAATTGATAACGCAATAATACAAAAAAAGGACAAAACTACATCATAAAGGAGAAAATTTAGGGTTGACCTCTTAAAAAAATTTAATCTATCATTTAAATATTGAACGGTTAATGAAATTAAAATTACTTTTGGGAGGAAAGTATTTATGAAACTATTTAAAAAATTTGCGAGTTTTGTGTTGGCTTCGGGAGTATTTTTTAGCTCCTCTACATTTGCAGATACAGTGAAAATTGCGTTTATTGAGCCTTTATCCGGACCTTATGCCGCGTCAGGTTCACAAGGTTTAGCACAGTTTAAATTTGTAGCTGAGGATCAAATCAACAAAAAAGGTGGAGTGCTTGGTGGCAAAAACTTTGAAATAATTGGGTTTGATAATAAGCTAAGCGCTAAAGAAGCTGTTATACAAGTAGAGGTTGCAATTGATCAAGGTATCAGATTCATTGCCCAGGGAAATTCGTCTGGAATAGCGAATGCGATCACCGATCATGTAAAGAAACACAACAAGAGAAATCCAGATAAACGAGTGCTATTTATAAATTATTCAGCAGTCGATCCAGCACTTACAAACGACAAGTGTAATTTTTGGCACTTTAGATTTGACGCGAATGCTGACAACAAAATGGACGCTATAACTGATGTGATAGCAGGACAACCAGACATAAAAAAAATGTATCTAATTGGTCAAGATTATTCATTTGGGAAGGCCGTTGCAGCAGCTGCTGAGAAATATTTAGCAGAGAAAACATCTGTTGAAATTGTTGGAAATGAACTTCATCCGATATCAAAAGTTCAAGATTTTACACCATATGCTCGAAAGATCATGGCATCAGGCGCCGATGCGGTTATTACCGGTAACTGGGGTGCCGACATGCTAAACCTAGGAAAATCTCTAACGGAAGCTGGATATAAAGGACCGATCTATTGCTACTACTGCTTTGGTGTAGGTATTACCTCAGTGTTCGGTGAAAAAGGTGTTGGGATGCTTAAAGCCGTTGGTGAGGGATTTCATAATCCTGCCCCATCAGACGAATTTAGGCAGTTTCACAAGAGATTTAAAGCAAAATACCCTGATAATGACTTCGACCAACCTCGAGTTATTAACGCCCTATCAATGTTAGCGTTAGCAATCGACAAAGCTGGAACGGCAGATGATGTTGTTGCAGTTGCGAAGGCGTTGGAAGGTATGACTTTCGACAGTAAGCTTTTAAATACAAAAGTTTACATGAGGCCTCAGGACCATCAAGCCATTCAAAACTTACATATTGGAGATCATTCTGCCGATGTTGAGTTTGATATGGATAACTCTGGTTATGGAATGAAAATTTTTAAAACTGTAGAGATGGCTTCAATGGATAGTCCGACTACATGCAAGATGAAAAGACCATAGGCTGAAACAAAATCTAAAGCCGAATCTAGTTTAGGTTCGGCTTTTGAAGTTTTTAGAGCTAGAGTTACGATATGGATTTATTTATTATAAATTTTCTAGACGGCCTAATATATGGGTTATTGCTGTTTATGCTATCCAGCGGATTGACCCTTATTTTCTCGATGATGGGTGTTCTAAATTTAGCTCACTCAGCCTTCTTTATGTTGGGAGCGTATTTTGCATATCAGATAAGCCTTTACCTTGGTTTTTGGGTTGGTCTTTTAGTAGCTCCGCCGATAGTAACTGTATTGGGAGCGCTGGTTGAGCGTTATGGATTGAGGCAAGTGCATCAATATGGTCATGTTCCTGAATTGATATTTACTTTTGGGCTATATTTCGTGATCGAGGAGTTAGTGCAATATATTTGGGGTAAAAACTTCGTAGAATATCGAGCTCCAGAGTCATTAGATTTTGTTGCTTTCACGCTAGCAGGAGGGTCTATTCAAGCCTACAAAGTGTTTATGTTATTATGCTCTGTAGCTATTTTCCTTGGGTTATACTATGTTTTGGCACGAACACGGGTAGGCATGATTATTCAAGCTTCTTTAAGTTATCCGAAAACAGTAGAGTCATTAGGTCACAACGTTCCATTAGTCTTTATGGGCGTTTTTGGCGTTGGTACTGGATTGGCGGGCATAGCGGGAGTTATTGCGGGGCCTACTTTACAAACCTATCCAGGTATGGCTTTCGCTCTAGGTTCTATAGTGTTTGTATGCGTCGTTGTAGGTGGACTTGGCTCTCTTTTTGGAGCTTTTGTTGCATCTCTTATTATCGGGTGGATGAAGACATTTGCGGCAGCTTATAATGTTGGAGCAGCTGAAATACTAATATATTTTGGGTTTGAATATCCCGATAATGTTTACTACCATCCGTGGCGAGACCTGTGGACACTTACGTTGCCACAAATAGGACCTTTGCTCCCTTACCTTCTTTTAGTCTTAATATTGATTTTTAGACCTTATGGGCTTTTTGGGAGAAGGGACGCTTAAATGGTATCCTATACTTCACGGTATTCAAACAACATACTCAAAAGCTTGCTTCCGTGGATAATTAGTACTCTAATTCTGATCATCCTACCTTTTATTTTCACAGGTGGGGGCTCTGTAACTATAATGAATCAAATTGGCATTACTATTGTAATGGCCATGAGCTATAACATGTTGCTAGGTCAAGGGGGTATGTTAAGTTTTGGACATGCGGTCTACATGGGACTCGGAGGGTTTATTGCTGTTCACATAATGAATTTTGTTGAAGACGGTCTTTGGTTGCCACTGCCTCTCTTGCCTTTAGTCGGAGGATTGGTTGGCCTCGGGATGGCTACTATAGTTGGAAGTTTTTCTACACGAAAGGCCGGGGTGGTATTTGCAATGATTAGCTTGGGTATAGGTGAACTATTAGCCGCTTCTTGTATAGTGATAACTGCCTTTTTTGGGGGTGAAGAAGGGGTGTCTGGGGATAGGACATGGGCACCTCCAACTTTTGGCATAGAATTCATAACACAAATCGAAGTCTACTATTTGATAGCTTTCTGGGTACTCATATCAATCTTTTTAATGTATCTTTTTACCCAAACACCAGTTGGAAAAATGGCTAATGCTGTAAGAGATAATCCGGAGAGAGCTGAATTTGTAGGTTATTCTATGCGATGGGTTCGGTATGTCTCTTTTTGTGGAGCTGGTTTTTTTGCAGGTATAGCAGGAGCTTTATTTGCTATTAATTTTGAAATTCTCACCGAAGAAAATTTATCAATGGGTATGTCCTTTAACATTTTGTTAGCGACCTATATCGGTGGTATCGGGTTTTTTATAGGCCCAGTTATTGGAGCGGTTGGGTTTACTCTTCTTCAGACTGTTCTTGGGCTTCAGACAGATCTCTGGGCACTCTACACAGGTGTTATTTTTATATTAACAGTTATGTATGCTCCCAGCGGGTTTACAGGAATTGTTACAATGCATTATGTTCCGTGGCAACTGGGCAAAATTCATCTTCTGTTTAAGCCTTATGCGAAGATATTGGTTCCTGCTTTGATATTTGTTGCTGGACTTACATCACTTATAGAACTTACCAACCATGTTAGGCATCACAGTCAAGAAACTTCTATAACGCTTTATTGGATAACGTTTGAAAGTAACACTATCATCCCATGGATAGTGCTGTTAGCAATGACTTTAGGCGGATTTTATGTCTGTAGAGTTTTTGCCAAAGAAGTCGTAGATGCTTGGGGCGAAGCCAACTATGTTGAGAAAGGCTAAATAGATGACATTGGAGGCATTAAAGATCGACAACGTAACAAAAAGCTTTTCTGGAACGGAGATAATCAGAGGTTTGAATTTATCTGTAGGAAAAAACGAAAGACACGCTGTAATCGGACCGAATGGAGCAGGAAAGTCTACTTGTTACAACTTGATCACTGGACGCTATGAGGTAACGTCTGGAAAAATATTTTTGCATGGTGAAGATATAACAAACTTAAGCCCTTACGAAGTGAAGCGAAAGGGCTTAAGCCGGTCCTTTCAGATCACAAATATTTTTCCAAAGATGTCAGTTTTTGAAAATGTGAGGTGCTCGCTTTTATGGTCAATGAACTATAAATATTCATTTTGGCATTTGTTGGGAAGTCAAAAAGAACTTAACGATCGAGCAGAAAAAATTATTGTTGAGCTCAATCTGGCAGAGAGAAAAAATACTCTTGCCGGTGTGCTTAGTTATGCAGAGCAAAGAGCCCTCGAGATTGGAATAACAATCGCTGGCGGCTCAGAAGTCATTCTGCTTGACGAACCTACAGCTGGTATGAGTGTGTCTGAGACTGAATACATAGTTGGGCTTATCCGTAAGGTTACGGAGGGCAAAACTTTAGTAGTTGTTGAGCATGACATGGGAGTTGTCTTCGATTTAGCAGACAGAATTTCGGTTCTCGTATACGGTGAGATTATCGCCACAGGTTCACCTCAGGAGGTGAAAGATAATCAAGCTGTCCAAGAAGCATATTTGGGTGCCGCGTTGGAGGAGGAACATTAATGCTTGAAGTAAAGGGTTTAAACGCTTTTTATGGCAAAAGCCACATTTTAAGAGGAGTTGACTTCCACATCTCGAAGGGAGAAATTGTAGCTTTGCTGGGAAGAAATGGGGTTGGTCGATCAACAACATGTAAAGCAATAATGGGAGAAGTACCTCCTGTAGGGTCAATAAAATTTAAAGATGAAGAGATTGTGGGTAGAAAAGCCTTCGAGATCGCTAAGTTGGGGTTAGGATATGTTCCTGAGAACAGAGATATTTTCCCGGGTTTGACGACTAAGCAGAACTTACAGCTTGGAATTAAGCCTGGTCAAGATGTGGCTAATTCAAGATGGAATTTGGAAGATATGTACGATTTGTTTGAGAACCTAAAGAACCGAGCAGACGTTGAGGCGTCATTTCTTTCTGGTGGAGAACAGCAAATGTTAACTATGTGTAGGACACTTATGGGAGATCCTGAGGTCATAATGATAGACGAACCTACGGAAGGTCTTAGTCCACAAATGACGAAGCGGGTAGCTGACCTTCTAAATGAAATAAGTAATAGAGGTGTATCAATACTACTCGTTGAACAAAAGCTTTCTATTGCAATGAAAATCAGTCATCGTGTTTATGTTATGGGGCATGGTCAAATTGTTTTTGAAGGCACCCCTAAGGAGCTGGAAAAAAGGGATGATATCAGGAAAGAGTGGCTTGAAGTATAATCATTAAATCAATGAGTAAGATGTTGCTCTAAAGTCATCTGCAATCGTTATATAACCACCTATATATTGGGTCATAATAATACCAGTCAAATGGTTCTCTCTATCGACCCAAAAATAAGTACTTGCTGCTCCGGACCAACCAAGCTCACCATTTTCAGTGAGACTCATAGCTAATCCTTTATCGGTCATAACTCTACCGATAAGGTTCCATCCGTACCCGGATAATGCTATTGGCCCAAGTCTTAACGGAAGCATCTGGTCAGAAATTCTATTCGTTAACATAAAGTCGTGCATGGTTTTTGAGATTAATGGTGTGCCGTTTTTATCTTTTCCGCTTAACAGGAAATTACAAAAAAGTTGATAATCGTCAATTGTTGAAAAAAGACCAGTTCCCCCTCTTAGGTTTATAAATTCACCATTTGAAGGATGGCTTTTTTCAGCATCAACCAACTTTAAAGGGGCTTGTTGAAATGATATCAGTTTGTTTGCATCTGGGTCACCATGCATAGGCATTATCTTTGTAATATTTGTTTTGCTTACGCTAAACGCCGTATCTTTCATTTCTAAAGGAGTTAAAATTTGTTCACGCAAAATGTCATTGAGTTTTTTATTTTCAACAACTTCTAAGAGCCTTCCAATGACATCTGTGGCGACCGAGTACCTCCAAGCCTCTCCTGGCTGGAACGCTAAGGGTAAAGTTGCAATTTTATCTACCATTTCTTCTAAAGAAATATCTGGGTCATTTAAAATGTTTTCTTGTTGATAAAATTGAGCAACTGAACAACCCATATTAAAATTATAAGAAAGGCCAGCCGTATGGGTCAGAAGATCAGCTAAGGTAATTGGTCTTTTTAGCCTTTCTAAATCTCCGTCGGATCTCAATACTTTTAAATATTTGAAAGAAGGAATAAATTCTTGAACAGTTGAGTATAGGCTTAGTTTACATGCTTCTATAAGTCGTATTGCCGCAACGGATACTATTGGTTTGGTCATAGAATATATACGATATATCTGGCCTGGTTTTAAGATAGTTTTATTTTCAATGTCACTGTAGCCATATACATCCTTTGAAACAACTTTATTGAAATGCCTTATTTCCCATTCAAGACCGGCTATAAGACCTTTATCTACATATTTTTTTGCCACTCGAGAAAATTGATCCACTAAATATTTCCTTGTCTTTACTCTTTAATTAATTAAATAATAGCACCGTATTCTGGAGTGAAATAGAAAAAATATGAATGTGAAAAAACTTCGTAATAATCCTTTTCAACATTTTGTTGGTATCGAGGTATTGAAATTAGGAGAAGGTAAGTCAGTACTGCAACTGGAACTCAAAGATCACCATTTTAATTTATACGGAATTCCGCACGGAGGGGTTCATGCCACCCTATTAGACATAGCTATGGGAACGGCCGCAAGCTTTCCAGATAGTTCGGGTAAAGAGGTAGACTCAGTTACTTTAAATTTGTCCGTTGATTATATTGCGCCACCGTCATCAAGAATTCTTACAGCAAAAGGAAAAGTTACAAAGAAGGGTAAGTCAATTGCTTATTGTACGGCAGAAATATTCGATGAAGATAAGACACTCGTTGCTTCAGGCAGAAGTATTTTCAAATTATATGATCGGGAGGGTAGTAAAAGATAAGCTCTATTAACCCCTTGCAAATAGCTTTTCAGCCATAATCCCTACCCTCTTTTCTATTTCTTCACAAGCATTTAAAATAATATCTTCACGAAACCTAGTGGAAATTATTTGAACACCTACAGGAAGTCCATCATTGTAGTTCGCACTTACAACTCCCGCAGGAATTCCCAAGTAGTTCATGGTATGTGCATAAAACATGCCCGCTAGAACCTCCTTAGTGCCTTCAATCCCCTGAGTATCTCGATTCCACTCGTAGGTTGGGTAGAGAAGAAAAGGTGTTAGGACGAGTGGGTATTTTCTAAAAAAGAGATTCCACTCTCGGAAGAAATATGACCTTTTTGCCATCCCAAGTAGTAAATCTTCTCCCTCAAACGGAGAAATTATTTCAAAATAGTTGTCTGCTACTAGTTTAAAGTTTTCACTCCCTAGGTTTTTGTAATCTTTTTCATGCAGAGCTTTTATCTCTCCAAAAAGAGTTTTAGCAGAAAAGTTTGCTGCATCTTCAAATTCGGGTAACTCAATTTCTTCAAGAATATAACCAGCATCCTTTAACGCAGCAATTGAATTTTCTAGAGCTTTATTAATTGCCGGATGCAGAGGTTCTCCTAATGTTTCTTTTGTAAAGCCAACTTTTATTAGGGCCTTTATTTCCTTGCTTTGGAAAGGCATATCTACCATCCAAGGATCGCGAGGATCATAATTGATTAGTGACTGCATACCTAGACGGACGTCTTTTATTTCCCTTGCTATCACTCCTTGTACAGACATTAGCTGAGCGATAAGCCCTCTCTCTTGAGTTTGGCTAGGATTATAGGCAGGGACGCGCCCCAACCCCGGCTTTACAGTGCAGGCGCCGGTTGCTGTCGAAGGAATTCTTAATGAGCCTGCAATATCATTTCCATGGGCTAAACTTCCCATGCCACTCATAACAGCTGCTGAGGCGCCCCCTGATGAGCCTCCTGGACTTGCCCAATCATTCCATGGGTTATAGGTTCTTCCATGTATTACATTGTCGGTTGTTCCTCTCATGGAAAATTCAGGAGTATTTGTTCTTCCAATAACAATTGCTCCATCTTTTTCTAAATTATCAACCACAGGAGCATTACCTGGTGCAATTAAGTTTTTTAGAGCTTCCAATCCATTGGGTGTTGCATATCCCTTTTGATCTATATTTTCTTTGATTGTAATGGGAACCCCATGTAATGGTCCTTTAAACTGTCCTTTTTTTGCAAGCTTATCCAATTCGTGTGCTTTTTCTAAAGCAGACGAGCTTAAATTATCAACTATTGCATTTATTTTATTATTAGTTTGGTTAACTCTTTCAATACAGCTGGAAACAAG
The DNA here is from genome assembly GCA_902524655.1 of uncultured Alphaproteobacteria bacterium. Lineage (GTDB taxonomy): Bacteria > Pseudomonadota > Alphaproteobacteria > Rhodobacterales > Rhodobacteraceae > CACIJG01. Next base: position 35,302 of record CABZEG010000007.1, read on the forward strand.
ATCTTCAGCTAATATGCTGCCATCCTTTATTAACTTAGCGCTTTCATAGGCACTAAGTTTCCAATAGTCATTATTCGGCATTGCTTTATCCTATGAAGCTAGTGTGTAATTTTCGTATTTTTGTCTAAGTATAAGCTTTGATACTTTACCTGTAGCGGTAAGCGGTAGTTCATCTTCATACACTACATCGTCAGGCATTTGCCACTTCGCAAAATGCCCTTCCAAATGTTTAATTAACGCTTCTTTTGACGGTTTTTTGCCTTCTGCGGGAACGACAACTAATAATGGTCTTTCATCCCATTTTTCATGAGGAATAGCAATCACAGCACAATTTTCTACATCTGGATGTGACATAGCTCTGTTTTCTAAATCAATTGAACTAATCCACTCTCCACCTGATTTGATTAAGTCTTTTGCGCGGTCAGTTAATCTCAAAAAGCCTTGCTCATCAATTGAGGCGACGTCTCCTGTCCCAAAGTAACCTTCTTCGTCTATAGCTGCTTTACTCGCTTCTTCATTATTATAATAACCTCCTGCGATGGTATTGCCGCGAATATAAAGGTTTCCTATGCTCTTTCCATCTTCAGGCAATCTTTTTCCATCATCGTCAACAATTTTTAAGTCAACCATAAAAATCTTTCTCCCCTGTGATGTCTGAAGATGCCTTTGTTCTTCAACAGGTAGCTCAGAAAACGGTGATATAAGGCGACCAGAGGTACCTAATGGACTTGTTTCCGTCATACCCCAGGCATGGATCACTCTTACACCCATATTTTCAAAAGCTTCAATCAGCGATTTGGCGGCAGCCGAACCACCAACTAGCATTTCTTCTAAACCATCTGGCTTTTTTCCTCTTCGTCGTGCAATTTCTTCGAGTAATCCCATCCAAACCGTTGGAACACCCCAAGCTGAATTAACAGAGTACTTCTCAAGTAAATCATATACGCTTTTCCCATCTAGGTTTGCTCCTGGAAAAACGAGCGAAGTACCACTTATCGGGGCACTGTAAGGTATTCCCCAAGCGTTTGCATGGAAAAGGGGTACTATCGGTAAGATTTTCTTTTTTGGCGAAAATGAACCAGCGTTGTAAAAGCACTGGATTAAGGCATGTAAAACAGTTGATCTGTGAGAATAAAGTACACCTTTGGGATTTCCGGTAGTACCAGATGTGTAACAAAGGCCAGATGCAGTATTTTCATCAAATTCAGGCCATTCAAAGTCTGAACTTTCTTTTTCAATTAGATCTTCATAGCAAATAACATTCGGAATTTTACATTCAGGCATATGCTCTTTATCAGCCATCAAAACATATTTTGTTGAGGAAGGAAATTTATCCAAATGTGCCTCAATTATTGGAATAAATGTTAAATCTAGGAAAATTAGTTTGTCCTCTGCGTGATTGACTACATAAGTCATTTGTTCGCTTGAGAGGCGTGGATTAATAGTATGACAAATAGCACCAATTCCGGAGATAGCAAAATACAATTCTAAATGTCTAAAGCCATTCCAGGCCAATGTAGCAATTCTATCACCCATTCTTACACCTAGTGATATGAGTGCCTTAGACATTTGCCTCGATCTTAGCGCTATCTCCGCATAATTGGTGGTATGGAGAGTTCCCTGAAGCGTTTTTGAAATTATTTCTTCATTTGGATGAATTTTTTCGGCTAGTGTTATTATGTCGGCAATTCTTAAAGGCCGATTCATCATCATTCCATGCATTTTTTGAGCTCCCAATACAGTTTTATATGTTTTGCAAAGTAATTTATATGAGTAATTATTATTAGTTATTTCTAATCTGTCTATTATTAATTATAGGTAAAAATGGTATGTTTCAGCCTATTGAAAATTATTGGCGAAATAATTCGAATGCTTAAAAAATCCCATTAAATTAATTTTAAGAATGTAAGAAAAATATTACATTATGTAAATATTATATTACATTAAGTAACTGATTTTTAAGCATTTTTTTGTAATTAAAGATTGTTTTTCACTTTATACTCTATATACTGAGGTCACCTTTATTCAGATTACATCCTCTGGATAGGTCGGCTGCGTCCGTGGGGGGACTGCGGGCGCGGTTCATTTCCCCATCAATAGTACGTTTCTAAAGTTTTACCTTAAGTCCGCTTTTTTATATTAATTTGCTTTACGCTACGTAATAGTGTGTTACTATTTGTTATAAATTATGGAGTATATGACATGAGCAATAATATTATTGAGACGAACCTTGGTAAAAAAGTTGATCTGCAAAGAATTTCAGAGGGATCTGCTTCGCCAATTACCAAAGCAGGCGCTTTTTATGTATTCTCTTTAAGAGTAGCAGTAGATGATGTTAGAGAATATTCCTTTACCAATAGGGACAGAGCTGTTTCCATGCGCTCAGTTTTGGTAAGTCACCTTGCACAGAAAATGCAATTAGATACAAAGAAAAAAGTTATCTAAAACTTACTTTTCTTTTTCTTGTAAGCTTTTGAAAAAAGGATCATTGGAGGTAAGAAAAGTCATAGACTTTCTTAGTTCTCCTACAGATTTATATGGTCTCATGACAACCTCAAATTTTTCAATTAAGCCTCTTTTATTTAGAGTGATCATATCCACCCCAGTTGCATCCAGATCACCAATTTTACAGTTAAACTCGAGAAAATAGTCTAAGTCATTACATAACACTCGCTTGTACTCCAGATTTTTGAATACGGAACCTACGTGGCTTAATATCCTCGCAACAACTTCTTTTCCTTGCCATTCCTTCCAGTAAGTTGGTGGCTTGAAGAGTATATTTTCATCAAAAATAGCTTTAAGTTGATCCACATTATTTGATTTTATAGCTATAAAAAAACTTTCGATTGTTGGGTGGTATGAATGCATAAAATTTTATATTTTTAACGAGTTATGTTATGATGTTTTCTATATTACTCATATAAAATATCAGATCGAGATAATAATGCCAGATGGTAGTGTAAAATCTAAAAATAAATCATTAGAAACTAATTTAAAATTTAAATATATGCCAGGCTTTGGTAATGACTTTGAAACTGAGGCTCTCGCTGGTGCATTACCACAGGGTATGAACAGCCCGCAAAAATGTGCTTATGGTTTGTATGCTGAACAATTATCAGGTACGCCTTTTACAGCTCCTCGTTCTCGAAATGAAAGAACTTGGTGCTATAGGATACATCCGTCCGTCAAGCATCTTAATAAGTTAGAAAAAATTAGTCTCCCATATTGGAAAAGTGCGCCCAGCATAAATGATGATGTTATTAGCCTTGGTCAATATCGATGGGATCCAATTCCTATTACTAAAACGGGACATACTTTTATTACTGGAATGCGTACTATTACAACCACAGGTGATGTCAGTATGCAGACGGGAATGGCTTCACATGTCTATGTTGCTAATAAATCAATGGATAAAGAATATTTTTATTCAGCAGATAGTGAGTTATTAGTTGTTCCACAATTAGGCGGTTTAGTATTTAAGACGGAGCTTGGGTTAATTGACATTGCGCCAGGTGAAGTAGCGCTAATCCCACGGGGACTTGTTTTCTCAGTATTACTTCAAGACGAGATCTGCCGTGGTTTTGTTTGCGAAAACTATGGTCAAAAGTTTATTCTCCCTAACAGAGGCCCTATTGGGGCTAACTGTCTTGCAAATTCTAGAGATTTTAAAGTTCCACAAGCTTATTTTGAGGATAAAGAAGAAAACAGTAACCTTACAGTTAAATGGTGTGGTTCGTTTCACTCGTGTCGTTTATCAAGATCACCATTGGACATTGTTGCCTGGCATGGAAATTACGCACCATGGAAATATGATCTTAGAAACTTCTCTCCTGTAAGTGCTGTATTATTCGACCATCCCGATCCATCTATTTATACAGTTTTAACATCACCTTCAGGAATTGAAGGAACAGCAAATATAGACTTTATTTTATTTAGGGACAGATGGAATGTTGCTGAAAATACGTTTAGACCACCTTGGTATCATAAAAATGTTATGTCCGAATTGATGGGAAATATTGTAGGTAAATATGATGCAAAACCTACTGGATTTATGCCTGGGGGGATAAGTCTTCACAATATGATGCTACCTCATGGTCCAGATAAAGATGCTTTTGAAGGGGCTTCAAACGCGGATTTAAAACCCCAAAAATTAGAAAACACGATGACTTTCATGTTCGAGTCACGATTTCCTCAACATCTTACCGAATTCGCAGCAAAAGAAGCGCCACTGCAGGATGATTATGCAGAATGTTGGACCGGGCTTGAGAAAAAGTTTAATGGAACTCCAGAAGGCAACTGGTAGTGTCGCTCGATTTAATTAAGTCATTCGTTGAGACAGCGAATAATAGAGATTGTGACTTCCCTCTAAATAATCTTCCCTTTGGTGTTTGTTTCGAAAAAAGTGAAAAGAAGTGCTTTTCTGCTACTGCAATTGGCGATCAGGTTCTTAACCTCACTTATGCTGAGGAATTAGGTCTTATACCCGACCTCGGATTTAAACACGTTTTATTGAACTGCTTTATGTCAAAGGGATCATGTTCTCGAAAAGAGATTCGTAAATTTTTGCAAGAATTATTAGCAGAAAACTCAAAAAAAAGAAGTGAAGTAAAGAAATGCCTTGTACCTTTAAACAATTGTTACAATAGTAAAGCGTTTGAAATTTCAGAATATACTGACTTTTACTCCTGTAAAAATCATGCGCTCAATGCAAGCAAAATTATAAGAGGGGAAAATGCTGAATTATCAAAAAATTGGTATACTTTACCTGTTGCCTATAATGGACGTGCTTCATCTGTAGTGATATCCGATAGTGATATTCGAAGGCCAACCGGACAAATTTATGAACAAACCAATGGTATTGTAAAATTTGAGCCAACCAAGAAGCTTGATTTTGAACTTGAGATGGGCACAGTAATTGGTGGCAGTTTGCCAATAGGCGAAACATTAGATTTTGAGGGAGCTGAAAATTTAATTTTTGGGTATGTTTTGCTAAATGATTGGTCTGCCAGAGACATACAAGCGTGGGAATATCAACCTTTAGGTCCATTCCTCTCAAAGTCATTTGGAACAAGTATTAGTCCCTGGATAGTTTCTCCGGAAGCTCTTGAGCCTTTTAAAACAACTCCCCCCGAGAGGGACTTTCAACTACTCCCACATTTTGAGGACGATAAGGCGTTTGTATTTGATATTGACCTCTCGGTAACCTTAATTGAGGATGGTGGTATGGAAACTGATATAGTGGAAACCAATGCTAAAGAGCTTTATTACTCGCCAGTTCAACAGATTATACACCATGCATCAGCTGGATGTGGTATCTCGACAGGAGACTTGATGGGTTCGGGAACAATATCAGGGATAGAAAAAGGAAGTTTTGGTTGCATGCTGGAGTTATCGTGGGGTGGAAGAGAAAAAATAGCTTTGAGCTCTGGGGAAAATCGTGATTTCCTACTAGATAACGATACAGTTGTTTTGAACGGAACTGCATCTGCTAAAAAGTTTAAAGTAGGATTTAGTTCGTGCTCTGGAAGAATTATAAAATAATAGGAAAAAAATGAAGAAATTTGCGTCACAAAATGATTTAGATGAGAAAAAAATTTCATTTGAAGAAATAGGTAATGATCTCTTTGCTTTTACAGCTGAAGGTGACCCAAATTCAGGCATAATAGTTGGTGATGATAGCGTAATGGTCATTGATGCTCAGGCAACACCAACCTTAGCGAGACAGGTAATCCAAAAAGTCAGGTCTGTTACTGATAAACCTATATCGCACTTAGTTCTGTCGCACTATCATGCTGTTAGGGTGCTAGGTGCAGCTGAGTATAAGGCAAGTAATATCATAATGAGTAGCAAAGCAAGATCAATGGTTGTAGAAAGAGGACAAGAAGATTGGGATAGTGAGTTTGATAGGTTTCCCCGACTATTCAAGGGACATGAAGAGATCTCAGGGCTTACTTGGCCAACGACAACATTTGATAAAAAAATGTCACTATTTTTAGGTAAACGACGGGTTGATTTATATTTTTTAGGTAGAGCGCATACTGCTGGAGATATAGTTATTCATGTACCAGACTCAAATGTATTATTCACTGGCGATATTGTTGAATATAAGTCGGCTTGTTACTGTGGTGATGCGCATTTACAGGATTGGCCGAAAACGTTAGGAAAAATTGCAAAATTTCAGGCTGTTTCTTTAGTTCCAGGAAGGGGTGATGCTCTTACAGATCCAAGACAAATAAATGATGCAATTGAATTGACAGAAGACTTTGTTACGTCAACGTTTAAATCAGTCTCAAAAATAGCTTATGCAGGCGGCGATTTAAAAGAAGCCATGTCTTCTTGTAGAGATGAGTGTGATAAAAAGTTTTCCGGTTATGCTATTTATGAGCATTGTTTACCTTTTAATGTCTCAAGAGCTTTTGATGAGGCAAAAGGTATTGATCATCCCAGAATTTGGACGGCTGAACGAGATAAAGAAATGTGGGATTTATTACAGTGAATCGTGCGGCGAACTTTTCAAAAAACTATAACTATAAGGAATTTCCCTTTAAAATACCTCCAGAGATTGCGGAGGGAAGTCAAGGAATATATCCTGTGGTCATTGTGGGTGCTGGGCCAATTGGTTTGTCCTTAGCAATTGATTTAGCTCAAAGAGGTGTAAAAAGTGTCCTTTTGGACGACAATAACATTGTTTCAACTGGTTCAAGAGCAATTTGTTGGGCTAAGAGAACTTTAGAAATTTTTGATCGACTAGGTGTTGCCTCAAAAATGATGGCAAAGGGAATTACTTGGGAAACAGGAAGACTTTTCAACGGAGATAAGGAAGTTTTTTCATTTAACTTGCTCCCGGATAAAGGTCAAAAGTTCCCAGCATTTATTAATTTACAGCAATATTATGTCGAGGAGTATTTAATTGAAAGATGTTTTCAACTCGAAGATTATATTGATCTCAGATTTAGTAACGAAGTTATTAGTCACTCACAAAATAAAGACAATGTAGAAATCACCGTAAGTTGTCCTGAAGGAAAATATTTATTGAGAACTTGTTATATGGTTGCTTGCGATGGTGCAGACTCCCCAACTAGGAAACGTATGAACCTTTCTTTTGAAGGTGAGATTTTCGACGAACATTTTTTGATAGTTGATATTTTTATGGAAAAGCCGCCTTTTGAGAGCGATAATCCCGAGCGATGGTTTTGGTTCGCACCTACATTTCATGAAGGGCAATCTGCATTATTGCATAAGCAAGCTGAGAATATTTATAGAATAGACTTACAGCTTGGTGAGAATATTGACAGAAAAAGTGAGCTTGATCCGGAGAGGGTTAGAAAGAGAATAAAAAAAGTTGTTAAGTCCGACAGTTTTGAAATTGACTGGATGAGTATTTATAAATTTAAATGTGCCTCTTTGGATAGAATGGTATTTGATAGAATTATTTTTGTTGGAGATAGCGCACACGTAGTCAGTCCTTTTGGCGCTAGGGGAGGTAATGGCGGGATACATGATGTCGATAATTTAGGATGGAAACTTGCTTCTATATTCAACGATAACACCTCAGACAATATCTTAAATACTTATAATGAGGAACGGATTGAAGCTGCAGAAGAGAATATAGCAAATTCCTCTAGATCAACTAATTTTATGACTCCAAAAAATAAGATGGCTAAAGCCTTTCGTGATCAGGTTCTCGATTTATCCGTAAACAATCAATTTTTTAGAAATATAATTAATTCAGGTAGGCTCTCTGTTCCATTTAAGCTGAGCGGTTTAAAGCTTGATAATGATTATAGAGATGATCCTCTGCTTGGATCGATTTATGTAGATTTTCCAATTCTTGATAGGAAAGGAAACCGACTATTTCTTACTGATGTCATTGCTAACAGCTATAATTTGCTGTCATTTTCAAAAATAAAAATCGAGTTTCCCTTTAATTTAAATATAATAAGCGTTGGTGAAGAAAACAATGAAGATTTTGATTTCTTAGATTTTGAAGGCAAGGGGTTAGAAAGATACAGAGCGGATCTAAGTTACCTCATCAGACCGGATGGGTATATCGTGGGAATATTTAAAGAGATAAATATCAGTGCATTAGAAGAATGTATGCTGTAGATATTTAGGCTTTGGAAAGAAAATAACTCATGACTCTAAACGATCAACTCTACTCAAGACTTGTAAATCTTTACCAAGGTCTAGATGATGAAAAAATTCATCAGTTAAATGCAAGACTAATTTTACTTTTATCACAGGAGATATCAGACCCACTAGTTATAAAAAAAATTATTGATCAAATGGAAACTGAACACAAAATCCCTAGCAATTCACTTTCTCTATAATAACTTTTAAAAGGGTAAAATTCCGCGCAAAGTCGATATCAGTGGAACGATCTTTTGAAATAATGAAAGAAGGTTTATTCCAAGTTTTGGTAAAAGCCACAAAAATAAAGCAAATAAAAGCACAACTGAAATAACAATAAAAATGGTATTTGGCTGCCTAAAGGTACTTTTATCAGAGTTCATAATATTTTCTAATTTGTTGTTTTTTTCATCTCCGTTTTTTGTTTTTAAAAACGGCCGTAATATCCATATTATGAATAAAATTAAAACTAAAAAAAGAATAAGGCGAACCATAAAAAGATACTTTCTATTTTTGGTGTAACACTACAGGAAATTAAACTTACTTCTTTTGAAAAATATATTCTACTTCTTCCCAACAGTCAGTAGGAAAAATCCATAATATTTCTAAATCTTCATCACCAGTATTTCTCAATCCGTGATCAACATTTTTAGGAATATACACAAAACTATCTTTACAAACCTTCTTTGAACTCAAAGAGCTTAGAAGCAGTCCTTCTCCTTGCCGAATGATGTAAACTTCCTGAGGTGAGTGGTGATGAAGGGGTAGCTCTTCTCCAGGTGGTAAAACTAATACTCCACACGAAAGTCCATGGCTCATTAATTGTGTACTATCAGCGATATATTTCCACCTAAGGTTACCTTGCTTTTTATCCTCAATCCAAGCTTGGTCCTTCAAATGAGATACAACAATTTTTTCTTTATCCCTGTTTTTCATTTTTTATTAAAGAGTTGAAAACATGGTCATCGCCACCATCTCTTTCCAGTTATTTGGATGTCTATCCTTTATTTTCTTTACTTCAACAACCATTCTTTCACTTATTTCAAAAAATTGGTCTGCATTTTGGGTAATAAATATATACAGCTCATTTTTCTCATTTTCGTTGTTCGACAAGTTTTTTATATATTTTTCAACTAAGTCTAGTTTTCTGTTTACGTTCATTTCCCAAAACCCAAATTTTAAGAAGGAATTCCCAAACATTGAAATGCATTTACAACTATTCTCTCGTTATTTGCTAGAGGTTTGTAATCAGTAATAATGTAAGATTTTTCCAGATTGAAGGAGTCAACTCTCTTAAGGTTCTTATTTCCTTTTAATTCCCTAAGATTTTGCTCGCACTCTATTTTCGTGTTGTAAGAATTTGATATCATTTTTATTTCGTTAGTCATTTGTTTTGCAGTTGTGAGACCAGAAAAAATAATTTCTCCATCTGGAGTGCTAACTAATACCTGAAAGAATACTATAATCCATTTCATTTTGTAATAATCACCTTCAAGTTTTTTAAGAGATTAGAAGTTTTTGTAACAACCTACTAAGTGGTAGCGGAGGAGGGACTTGAACCCCCGACACAAGGATTATGATTCCTCTGCTCTAACCGCCTGAGCTACTCCGCCAAATAAAACTGTCATTGTGTTTTAAACTTAACGTGGAAAAGTGCAAGCTCTTTTTGTCATACGAATTTCATGCACCTCATACAACACGCTGTTACCCTCCAGTCAAGCTCATGTGTCTATCTATCTTGCCTTCAATGCGCTGTTTTGAGAAGTCGTAGGCGAAGGAATGTTTTTCTGGCTTTTGCTTTATTGATCTTCTAATGTTTTCAAAAAGATCTGCATCGGTTGAATTAGGGTCTCTAAGTATTTTTCGAAAGTCTAAACTGTTACTTTGGCCCAGACACTGATGTAAGACGCCAGTTGCGTCAACTCTAATTCGATTACAACTAGAGCAGAAATTGTGTGATAAGGGAGTAATAAAGCCAAGCTTTATGTCAGATCCTTTTATCCTAGTGTATTTCGCAGGACCTCCTGAGCTAAATGAAATGTCTTCCAGTCCAAATTTTGAGGAAATATTTTTTTTTAGTTCATCCAGGGATAAAAAATGGTCTAATCGGTTCTCATTACCGATATCTCCCATTGGCATAGTTTCAATAAAGGTAAGATCAAAATCGTTCTTAATACACCAATTAATAAAGTCATCTATTTCATTATCATTTATATTTTTCAAAGCTACGCAATTAATTTTAATTTTTAAGTTTGCATCTTTTGCGGCCTGTATCCCTAACAAAACGTCCTGGAGATTGCCAAGCCTCGTAATCTGCTTGAATTTTTTTTTATCTAGTGTATCGAGTGACACATTTAAGCGCTTAACTCCGTTAGAGTAAAGTTCATCGGCATATTTATGCAATTGTGTACCGTTGGTAGTCAAGGTAAGCTCTTCTAAATCTGAAGATAAATGTGGTTTTAACATTTCAAAAAAATCCATTATACCTTTTCGAACTAAAGGTTCTCCACCGGTTATTCTAATTTTTTTAATACCTAAGTGGATAAATCCACTGCATAGTTTGTACATTTCCTCGAAAGTGAGCACTTCTTTTTTATTTAAAAAAGTCATCTTTTCAGGCATACAGTAGGTGCATCTTAAGTCACAGCGATCTGTAACAGATAACCTCAAATAGGTTATATGTCTGTTAAAAGGATCTATAAGGTTACTTTTGTCTAATAATTTTTTCACTTGTTCAGTCATTTCCTCATTTTATCAGCTACTTTTTGTAGTTTAAGCATAATTTTTTTGGCTAAGCCAATTTTATTCTGCTGTATAGGTCTTGCTATTGCCAAACTTTCAGATGGAACGTCTCTATTTATTACTGACCCAGCTGCCACTATTGAAGCATCACCAACTTTAAGCGGAGCAATAAGGGAGGCATTTGAGCCAATAAAGACATTATCACCAACGACACTAAGATGTTTATTTTTTCCGTCATAATTACAAAATATAGTTCCGGCACCAATATTTGTATGCGCACCAACTTTTGCATCTCCGATATATGTTAAATGATTGGCTTTAGCTTTTGAAGCTAGAGTAGTATTTTTAACCTCTACAAAGTTTCCAATTTTTACTTCCTCTAAAAGATTGGTGCCTGGTCGAAGTCGTGCAAAAGGACCAATTTGACAATGCCTGCCAATATGAGTTCCTTCTATGTGGCTGTACGACTTTATGATAGTGGAGCTTTGAATTTTTACACCTGTACCAAAAAAAACATTCGGCTCTATGATGCATCCGCTTTTGATAATCGTATCATATGAAAAGAAACAGGTTTCAGGTGATTGCATAGACACACCAGACGCCATTAGCTTTTCCCTAAAGTTATCTTGAAATTTTTTCTCAGCAAACGATAATTCAAGTTGAGAATTTATGCCAATACATTCATCTTCCTTGCACTGCACATAGGTTGATGAGTGTCCATGTTTGGCTGCCAGTTTTACGATATCGGTTAGATAATACTCTTGTTTAGCGTTATTGTTTGTAACTTTTTGGATCAGATCAGCTATTATACCTGACTGAGCTAAAACTATACCAGAGTTTGATAAACTGTCGGGCGAATTATACTCAGGCTCTTTTTTTTCGATGATATCAATGAGTGTTCCTTTCGGCCCAAGCTTGAATTTTCCATAACTATTTTTTTTTCTTGCATGGAAACCAAGGAAAATAAATTCAAAACCCTTCTCTGCTTTTGATATCATTTTCTTTATTGTATTACTTTTAATGAACGGAGTATCACCATACAAAATGAGAGTATATTTAGATTTTATTTTAAAACCTTCTAGTGCTACTTTGACAGCATCTCCAGTGCCCAGTTGACTTTTTTGAGTGCAAAAGTTTACCGCTTCACCCGAGAGAGCCACTTTTGTAGCGTGTTCGTTTTCGTTGCCAACAACTACAATGGTTTCTTTGGATTTAATGGCTTTTGCCAAATCCACACTGAATGCTATAAGGTGCTTACCAGCAATCCTATGAAGGATCTTTGGTGTAGGGCTTCTCATTCTTGTACCCTTGCCAGCCGCTAAGATTATAGTTGAAACAGTCATCAACACCTTTATTCTTAAAATGTCACCTTAATTTATTTCATTTAATCTGATTATGTAAGGAAAAGTTATGAAGGCGCTAGTATTTGACCTAGATGGGACACTTGTGGACACAAAATACGATATGCTTGAGGCAGGAAATTTAGTGTTTGAAAGTCAGGGTTGGGCTACAAGGCTTGAAGGTTTTAGTGGCCTGCAAACTGCGATTCAAGGTGGAAGAGCAATACTACGTTACGGGCTAAAAGAGGAGGGTATTAGTTTTAACGACGAGTTGTTAAAGGATTATTATCAATTATATCTTAATAATTATGATACTGTGTTAGACAATAAGTCTGTGAATTATGACGGAGTAGTTGCCACTCTCGAAAAACTACAAATAATGGGCGTTAAGCTGGGGCTTTGCACAAACAAACCGGAAAAACACGCTCGAGAGCTATTAAAACGCTTAGGCATAATTAATTTTTTCAAAACTTCTTTTATTGGATCAGATACTGTTGGAGTAGCAAAACCAAATCCAAAGCCACTCTTTGAAGCAATTTACAGGCTAAATAAAAGACCAGAAGAAGTTTTCTTTGTTGGCGATACAAATACAGATGCAGAGGCTGCAAAAAATGCAAATGTTGATTTTATCTTTTGTGAATACGGCCATGGCAGTATCTATGAATTAGCGAAGGGCGAGAGTGCTGTTTTCAAAATTGCAACCTTTGGAGATTTAATTGGTATATTTGAAGATAAGACTTGATGTTAGACAGTAATTTTTATACAAGTGGTGAGTGTTAAATAGGAGTCCATTGTGAAATTTTTTTTTGACCTGTTTATTCTACTGGCACTTTTATCAGCTGGGACAAAATTATTTCCACAAAGCGCTGCTAATCTTGGAATTGCCTATGGTTCTTTTAATTATGATATTTCTGGAACAAAATATACGGGAGATGGAGGAGTTTTGACACTCGATGGGCAGTTATCACCAACAGCCGATTTTAGTTTGATTATGAGTGATGGCAAATTTGATGATCGAGTGATAAGTAGCAATGAAGGCTCAATAACATATAAGGTGAATCCAAACATTGGAGTCCTTTTAATGGGGTCTCAAATCAAGCTAGCAACTGTTCAGGAAACCGATGCTTCACTTGGTATATCTTACAATATTAATGCTTCTGAACTAGGATTTAAAGTATTTGCTGGTAGCAATATAAGTAATTATGGTAAATTTTACACCTACGGAACAAAAGTAAATTTGGCCATTGCAGAGGGAGGTAGTTTAATATTAAGCTATAAAACGGAAGATAGAAAGCAGAAAGCAACCACAGTAGATGCAAGGTTTGTATACGAACTTACTTCAAAATTAGGTTTTAACCTTGGCTATAGATCGACAGAAGCAAAAAATGCCGCGGGTTCAGCTGTTGCTCTAAAAGGCAGCACTACTTACGCAGGTATTTTTTATAAGTTGTAACTAATGCGGGTGTAGCTCAATGGTAGAGCAGCAGCCTTCCAAGCTGAATACGTGGGTTCGATTCCCATCACCCGCTCCAAAACTTAATTAAGTAAAAAATTGAGCAAAGTTGAACTGGAAATTAGTGGGAAGATAGCCCGCATCTACCTTAACAGACCTCAAGTGCTAAATGCTATAGATGCGGAACTTCCTAGTCTTTTATCTAAAGCCGTAAAAGAAGCTGATGATAATGATGAAGTACACGTTATCATCCTTGCTGGCAGGGGGGAGGCCTTCTGCGCAGGGTACGATCTAACCGCTTTTGCTCAAGATAAAGATAATCCTTTAACACAAAAAATGCCTTGGGACCCAATAAAGGATTACAAGTTTATGTGGGAAAATAATGAACATTTTATGTCATTATTTCATTGCTTGAAGCCGGTCATATGTAAAATTCATGGCATAGGAGCTTTAGCAGGAGGAAGCGATATCGCACTTTGTAGCGATTTTATCTTTATGGAAAATGAGGCCAAAATAGGGTACATGCCAACCAGGGTTTGGGGTACACCAACAACTGCAATGTGGATGTATCGACTTGGTCCAGAAAAGGCCAAGAGAATGCTATTTACCGGAGATAAAATCACTGGTGTAGAGGCAGAAAAACTTGGTTTAGTATTGAAGGCAGCTTCAAAGGAAGCACTTGACAATGAAGTTGATAGCTTCGCGATGCGTATGACTACCGTTCCTCAGAACCAGTTGGCTATGCAGAAAATTTTGATAAATCAAGCTGTTGAGTCAATGGGACTTCTAAATAGTCAAAAATTTGCTACTATTTTCGATGGTATATCTAGGCATTCTCCTGAAGGATTAAACTTTAAAAAAATGTCAGAAGAACATGGATGGAAAAGAGCGGTCAAAGAAAGAGATAACGGAACGTATGATTGGACTAAAGACAGGTCGTCTAACTAGAAGATTTTTTCTTTTCTCTATAGAGAATAAATAGAGTAGAGCCAACAATAAAAAAAGTACCAATCAAAAAGTTCAAATCGATTTTTTCATTAAATACTATTATTCCAATCACTACTCCCATTGGAATGGTAGTATAATGTACAGGAGCAAGAGACGAAGCAGACGCGTACGTGTGGCTTAACGCCATAAAAATTTGTTGTGCGCTTGCCATAACTCCAACGATAATTAGCATGGCCCATATTCCAGGTGATATATTATCAAACGTTAATGTTGAAATACAATATATGCTGAAGACAAATGAGCCAAATAAGTTGTACCAAAATGCTGTCGCGACAGCATTTTCAGTCATACCTAGCCTCCTCAGCGAAACAAACATTATTGATGCAAAAAGAGTCCCAAGAAAAATATAAAGTAAACCTATATTATACCAGTTTTTGGAGTCTGGATCGATTATTATTACAGCACCTGATAAGCCTACGAGTATAGCAGACCATCTATAGATGCCCACGTTCTCGCCAAGAAAAAGAATTGAAAGGATACAAATAAAAATCGGCATAACTTGTGATAAAGCCAATGCTTTGCTTATATCTAAATGAATTACAGATAGATACCAAAAGGATAATCCCAATAAACCGGCAACACTACGAAGAGACATTACTTTTTTGTTTTTTATTTTAAAATAACTTGTTCCGCCAATCTTCAGACCTATTGCTACTAATATTGGTAAGCAAAATAAGTATCTAAACATTAAGACGATAGATAAAGAAACATCACTCGAAAAGTATTTTATAATGGCAACAATCGAAGTGCCCAATACTATTTCTAAAAATAAAAAAAGAGCGCCGAGAAAATACGATTCGCGTGAGAAGATAAATGATCCATTCATTTTTCACCATTCGCATTCAAGAGACGAAATACCTCTAAAAGCCCAGCCATCAAAATTGTACTCCTTTTTATCAACCAATTTTAACTTAGGAAATGCTGAAAATAGTTTTGGTAACGCAACTAAGCTTATCATGGTACTCGCTATTGATGCTCCTGCGCAAAAATGAGGTCCTGCACCAAAATGAATTGATTTAGAGCAATCTCGTTCTAACTGAAACTTTTCAGGATTAGTGAACACTTTTTCGTCTCGGTTAGCGGAGGAAAACATCAGGAACACTCTGTCTCCTTTTTTTAAAAAAACATTTTTATATAAAAAATCTTTCGCTATTTCTCTTGGAGACATACCAATAGGAGACATCCAACGACAAAATTCATTAAATAATTGATCCCAATCAGCCTTTTCAATTAAACGCTTTTTTAATCCAAAATTTAAAGCAGCCCATATACATCCGGCTATTGCGTCGCGAGGTTCATTTTGCCCTCCAGAGATTGCTAACTTGATATTAGCACTGATTTGATCTGCGCTAAGGTTGCCCTCTAGCATCGTACTAATCATTGAAAAATCAGAGTCTCTATTTTTTGTCCTGACAATTTCATTAATATGTGCATCAATACTTTCAGTACAGTTATTGCAGTATTTTTCAATATTTTTATCTCCAGTATAATTAGAACAGCCATCGATCATACCCTGACTCACTCTGTCCATTTCATCTGCCGTCATATTAGTAAGCCCAGTAACTAGTTTAAGACATTCGGCGGAAAACTCCTTGGCATATAATGTGAGAAGGTCTCCAGTTTTGAGCATCTTAATTTTATCAACTATATTATCGGCAATAGTCTCAAATCTATCTTTCCAATGATCCCTAGATGTTTTAGGAGAAATTGTCTTAAATATAGTTTTTCTTTCCATCAAATGGTCTTTCCCATCTTTTCTCATCATGTTTTGTCCCATTAAAAGCGTCATAAGTCCTTGAGGCTGAACAGAAGAAAATACATCGATATTCTTTTCACACTCATAGATTGATTCTCTATCACAAATCATTGTCGCTTTCACTTGGGGAACAAAACAAATAGGATTGAGCGTTCGCATTTCCTTTAAATCGGGATACGGATTACTAGTGAAATTTGAAATATCTATATTAAAAACCGGTTTTTCTTTCATAATCATTTTAGCAAACCATGAGTTTCAAACATGTACAATTAAAATCAGCTAAAAAAAAAATATTTGTCTTGGATTTAACAAATATTTCACTATTTTTCATTGAGTACCTGCGACCAGCATACGTATATATTTTTTTCGAAATGAGACCAACTCACTTAAGCTACAAAGTACACAAATTCACATCTATTGGAAAAATGGAATAAAATACCGTGGATAATAAGCACAGTAATCTTCAAAGTCCTAAAGGCTACCAGTTGAAGCAGCTCTTTAAACAAATTTTCATACCACACTTATTCTGGGCATTGGTAGCCCTTGTATTTCTCCTTGTTACAGTTTTGATAACGTTATCACTACCCGTAATGGTGCGCTACATCGTTGACGGTTATGTATTTAATATTGAAACCGGTCAAAAATATCTTTTTATAAGTTGTGTCTTAGTAACTGTCGCGGCGTTTGGCACAGCTATTCGTTTTTATTTAGTAACATTACTTGGAGAACGATTGGTTTCTGATCTAAGGCAAGAGTTATTCGAAAAGATTATAAATTTGAGCCCGAATTTTTTTGAGAAAAATTTAACCGGTGATCTAGTGTCTAGAATAAATGCAGATACAACTCTTGTGCAAAGCGTTGCGGGATCTACTTTATCTCTTGCTATAAGAAATACATTGCTATTCTTAGGGGGGATAGTACTGATGTTTTCTACATCTATAAAATTAGCATCCTTTTCTCTTCTTATCATCCCGCTAATAGTTTTCCCCTTACTGTACTTTGGAAGATTTTTACGAAAGCTAACCCGTCAAACACAAGATAAATTGGCGGACAGCGCCGGGCTGGCGTCTGAATACATTTTTGCTGCAACAACAATTCAAACAAATAGCTATCAAGACCATTCGGTAGCAGAATATAACGAATTAATAGAGGATAGTTACATCAAATCAAAAATGCGAGTTTTCGCTAGATCAATTATGGTTTTTTTAATTATTATTTTGGTATTTTTAGCTATTTCTTTTGTTGTTTGGGCAGGCCTTAAGGATGTTGAGAGTGGTAGTTTTTCGATAGGTGAATTGCTTCAATTTTGTCTCTACTCTTTGGTTGTGGGAGTAAGTGTAGGAGCCATAACGGAGACTTACGGAGAGATTAGTAAATTTTTAGGCGCTTTGGATAGAATAGGAGAAATTTTTAATACGTTGGATCCAGTGCAAGAACCCTTTGATCCAATGCCGATAAAAACTCCAATAAATGGATCGATCACTTTTAAAAAAGTTAGATTTTCTTACCCAATGAGAGAGGAAATCGCAGCTTTAGATATTCCTAGACTTACTATACATAAAAATGAAAAGGTAGCCTTGGTAGGCCTTTCAGGAGCGGGGAAGACCACCTTCTTTCAACTGATACAGAGATTATATGATACTAGTAAAGGGTCTATTTTAATTGATAACTATCCTATTACTAAGGTTTCTAAATCTCATTTAAGGCAACAGATGGCCTATGTTCCTCAGGAACCTGTTATTTTTTCCAAATCAGTATTAGACAATATTCGCGTTGGAAGGGTTAAGGCGTCATTGGAAGAAGTCAAAAAGGCTGCAAAGCTTGCTTGTGCAGAGGAATTCATAAAGGACTTGCCGCAGGGATACGACACTGTTTTGGGTGAAAGAGGACTATTGATTTCGGTTGGACAAAAGCAAAGGATAGCAATTGCAAGGGCGATATTAAGAGATGCTCCAATCCTTCTTCTGGATGAAGCAACTTCTTCTCTAGACGCAATATCAGAAAACGCAATAAAGAAAGCAATTGATAATGTGTCTGGAAATAAGACAATAATTGTAATTGCGCATCGGCTTGCAACTGTAAAAAATGCAGACAGAATAATTTTCCTTGAGAATGGGATGATTAAAAATGAGGGGTCTCATAAAGAATTGATGCAATCAAATAAAAAATATAGAAAATTAGCTGATCTACAATTCTTGTGATTTCAACACTTTGTTCTTGAAAGTGTGACGGATTGCCGTTTATTGTATAAGAAAGGGAAAATGTAAATGAAATGGGAAACGCTAGCAAGCACTGAAGCTATAGAGAAAGAAATGCCTTTCGAGAAACGCCTCGAGGCGAAAACTGTATATTCCTTATTATCAAGAACTGCAATGAAATACTCGGGAAGACCTGCCGTATCTTTTCAGCTCGAATCTGATCCAAAGTCAAGTGCAGAAACTTTAAATTGGGGCCAGCTGCAGTCGAAAGTAACACAGGCTGCTAATGGTTTTAAATCATTAGGAGCGTCAGAAGAAAATAAGGTGGCGTACATATTGCCCATCTGTACTGAAGCTATTATTTCTTTTCTCGCTGGCACAACATCAGGTATTGTTGTCCCTATTAGTCCACTTTTAGAGTCTAAACAAATAGCTGGAATACTAAAGCTTGCGGGAGTAAAAATAGTGGTTAGCATTAAATCTTTACCAAAGACAGATGTCGCCCAGAAGGTATCTGAGGCACTAGAGGAGTGCCCAGATGTTTCCCATCTAATTGAAGTTGATTTAGTCAGATATTTGAATTTTCCAAAGAGCTGGATCGCACCTTTGATAAGACCAAAGGTAAAGTCTAAGCACTCTGCCACGATTGTATCATTTGATGATTTGTTGGCTGCACAATCTGGTTCCTCTTTAACTTTTAAGGATGACGTTAAGGATCGTACAGCTGCTATGTTTCATACAGGAGGAACAACGGGAGTGCCAAAGCTTGCGCAACACTCTTTTATCGGGATGTTATATCAGGGATGGGCTATTCCAGCAATTCTGCCAAAGTGGAATGATAAGGATACTATACTCTGCCCTCTGCCACTGTTTCATGTTTTTGCCGTTTATCCTAACTTAATGACTTGTGTTACCTCTGGTGCTCATATAGTTTTCTTGACACCACAAGGCTATAGAGGAGAGGGTGTTTTTGACAATTTCTGGAAATTGGTTGAAAGATGGAAACCCGCTTTTATTACTTTGGTGCCCACGGCTGCAGCAGAATTGATGCAAAGACCTGTAAACGCGGATGTATCTTCACTTCGCTTTGCCCTTTGTGGATCAGCTCCAATGCCAAGTGAGTTGTTTAAAAAGTTTGAAAATGCAACAGGAATTACTATCATGGAGGGCTACGGGATGACCGAGGCTCACTGCAATATATCTTGTAATCCTATAGAGGGAGAAAGAAAAATTGGAACGGTAGGCATTCCTGTTCCTTACACAAAAGTAAAATTGGTAAAGCATGAAGGTAACCGAAAAAATTTAATTGAGTGTGATATTGGTGAAATTGGTGAAATTTGTGTCTCAGGCCCTGGGGTCTTAGCTGGGAGAACTTATACAGATTCCGAAAAAAACAATGAATTATATTTTGAAGAAAAATTTTTAAGAACTGGTGATTTGGGGTTTTTAGATAATGATGGATATTTAAAGATTACCGGGAGAGCAAAAGATTTGATTATAAGAGGCGGTCATAATATTGATCCAGCAATAGCTGAAGAGGCTCTAGCGTCACATCCTTCCGTAGCTATGGTTGGGGTAGTAGGGCAACCTGATGCTAGAGTTGGTGAGATGCCGTGTGCTTTTATCGAGCTCACTAAAGGATCTAAAGTTGACATTGAGGAGTTGGTTGAACATGTGGAGAAAAATATAGGCGAGAAAGCAGCGGCTCCCAAGCATTTTGATTTAGTAGAAGAAATGCCAAAAACTCCTATCGGTAAGATTTTCAAACCTGAATTGAGAAAGAGAGCGATAACTCGAGTTTATAACGAGGCGTTGGAACAATCTGGGCTTAGCTCGAGGGTGCAAGAAGTAATTGATCATCCCAATAAGGGCTTAACAGCTGTAATTGCAAAAAATGGGGTGAACGATAAAAAGAAAATTGCCAAAATATTGGACAAATTTATTTTTTCTTGGGAGTAGAAATCAAGAACCAATACCAAGAATTTCAAATATGGCTCTGACATCCTCTACTTGTTGTAATCTTTGAGTTGACAACAAAGTGTTCTTAAAAACATTATCTTGAAAGAATTCTGTACTTTCTGGATCAGATAGGCTGGCATTGGCAGTTGATGAAACCAACCGCGTATCCGTGTTTTCTATCGGAGTATCTCCTAACTCTTTCAGCATTCTAGTAATAGTATCGTCTAAAATATTATTAGTTGCTTCTATTGTTTCATTAACTAATTGAAGCTCTTGAACAGTAATATTTGGAGTTTCTGCTAATAAAGGAGGCGACGAAGGTGGAGTAGAACTTTTATCTTGGGGGGGAATCTCAAAGTTAAATTTCTCAAGCCTTGAAGTTAGAGATCGCGGTTGAAAACTAATATTTAAACGTCTGTCTTCAGCAATCTTTTCTTGCAGCGCATCTGCTATACTTTCGCCTAAACCAACATTTAATTCTATTAAGGGAATATCATTATCAATTAAGCCTTCAGTGGTATTTATAGCACTCGGTGTATTATTAATGGAATTTATTACATCGGTAAAAAATTTAATTTGGTTTATGACTCTTTGACTCTGAATTGATTGAAATAATGCTGTCGAGGAGTTAGGATCTACTTCAATGGGATCAATTAGAAAATCGGATAAAGATTGATTGTCTCCATCATAGCGAAGTGAAGATGCAATCGCCAACACATCATTCTGTAATTGGATTTGTTCTAATATTTGATCTACACTTTTTGACCCAACAGAAAAATTTACTTCCTGATTTTCAAGTATCTCGAATCCTAAGTTAGTTAAGTCTGACGAGAATTTATATATAATAAGATTATAGATTTTCGATAGCTCTTTTTGAGATAAATTGGTATTTAGTATTAAGTTCAAATCTGTTGGGTCTTGTATTCTTGAAAACTCATCATCCAAGAACTTCTTTGGATCTTTTATTAGTTTGAACTTTTCATCAGGATTTGCCAAA
>CABZEG010000008.1 GCA_902524655.1 uncultured Alphaproteobacteria bacterium
TTCTTATGAGTTATCAGGAAAATCACAAAAACTGTTGTCAAAAGTGTTGTCAAAAGTGAATGCTATTGGATAGGGGCTTTCTCTAAACAACCATCTTTTTATGTCGTTTTTTAGCGTAGGTGAAGGCTTATCTTGGGTTTAGATATGCTGAGTATAAGCACAACTAATCTGGGCGCTGGCTTTGCGATAACTGGGACGTCTTCTCAGGACAGGATAGATACGTCTATAGAAAGACTTTCTACTGGCAAGAGAATTAACGCTGCCAAAGATGATGTGGCTGGGTCCAGCATAAGCACTCGACTTACAGCCGAGATTATGGGTTTGAACCAAGCGACAAGAAATGCAGCCGATGCACAGGGTCTTTTGGATACAGCGGAGGGGGCGCTTCAAGAGGTTGAGACACATTTACTCAGAATACGAGAACTGACCGTTCAATCCCAGAATGGAACTTTAAGTGATACCGATAAAGCTTCTTTAAATAACGAAGTTCAGCAAAGGATTGCGGCAATAGACTCTATATCCACCAATACAAGCTACGGAGGGCTTAGCCTTCTAGATGGCACTTTTAAAGATAAGTCCTTTCAAATTAGTGCTTCGAGCACCAACGCTCTGAATGCTACCATAGGGGGTTCTAGTGCTACCGATCTTGATATCGAGCATTTTTCTTTAACCGCCAATAAACATACCGTTGTAGGTAGTGGTGTAGATGACAATGTATTATTCAATAGTGGAACAGTGATATCAGATAATAAAGGAACTATTTTTAAAATCGAAATCATAGAAAAAAATACATCGGATAATGGCTACACCCACCGAACTGGAGAATATAAATATATCCGGATTAACACTTATAATGGACGGGAAAACAAATTTGACCAACAAGATATTGAACTCAGCAGAAACAATATATCCTGGCAAGGTGACGCAAGTTATGGACATATTGAGGATGCTAAAATTCTCTCTAATGGGAAAATGGCAATCGTCAAAGACGTCGATGGCAATAGTACCAGCTACCTACTTCTTATATTGGATTTAGAAAATGGCCAGCTATCCTTTCCAAGTGAGGCTCAAGCGCTTACAGACAGTCAACAAACCTCCAGGCATTCGTTTGTAACACCCACCTATCCAGATGGGAATTTCCATGGGGCATTCAGAGCCAGGTTGGTCGATCTGGAAAATTCAGAATTTGCAGTCGTCTGGGATGATCAAGATGCCTACCCTGGTAACATGCGCCTTTTTTTACAAAAATTTGATTATCAAGGGAATAAAATGGATGAGGTTCAAGCTTTATCAGCAACCAATGGAACAGGTCGCTATCATATAAGGGACTACACACATGTAGGTGATGGTATAGTAGTTGGAGCTACACATGGTGCAAATGGTCCATTACACATTCGTGGATTTGACACAAAGACAAATACGATCGTATTTGAGACACAAATCAGCAGTAACTACATAGGCGCACTTTCTAGTCTTAGCAGTGTTTATGCAACCTCTAAGGGATTTGGGGTAGTATGGAGTGAAGATTATAATGGACCTACTTTTTTCCAACAATTTGATCAACATGGTACCCAATTAGCATCAAAAATTCAAATTCTTGATCATGGATCAAAAATGGTCATCTTAAGTCGAACAAGAAATGGAGATGAATTTTTGGATATAGAGGGCCGAATAAGGCTTACACTTGAAGGAGAAGTATTAATAGATGGAACGGGTAGTAGTATACCGACTAGCGGAAGCGCCGGTAGCGACCGGTTGTTTGCTGTAGATAATGGAGATTTAGTTAAACTTACTTATGTCGATGGCACTAAAAACGAATTACGGTTTTTAGATTTTACAGAAAACACAACCTCGACCATAGACTCGGCACTCGATATGGTAAACGAGGATCGGGCATCTCTCGGATCACTTTCGAATAGGTTGGACAATATAATGGCGGTCAACATGAACACGTCAATTGGCCTTACCAAAGCTAACGGTTTAATCGAAGATGCAAAATATGCTCAAGAAACAGCTGACCTAGCTAAAAACCAAATACTGCAGCAAGCATCTATACAAATGCAGGTTTTACGCAATAGATCAGGAGACAACATACTGGAGTTATTATCCAGTAACAGTTTCTTGTATTAGTCCCCATAGATAGTTTATGGATAATTGCAAAACTTCGTTTCAAAAAAAGATTGAAATCTGTAAAAACAAAAGGCTAAGCTTTTTCTTGTCATATACTTTTTTCTAAAGCAGCTAGCGCTTTCTCAATTTGGTCTCTGCTATCATCATTAAAGCAATGCCCATAAATATCCATCGTTACTATTATCGAGGAATGCCCTAGGCGCTCACTAATGTATTTCATATTTACATTCTGGGAGATTAGATTTGTTGCATGAGTATGCCTTAACGAATGAAATCCTCTATGTTTTAAGCCCGCTTGTTTCAAAATTGTTTCCCAGCGTCTTCTGGATGCACTTCTATGCAGAACCCCAAGGTCTAAGTCAAATAGGAAAGGGGTGTTAGCTACAACTCGTTTACTGACTTTCAGTAATTTTTCTGAAACCCATACCTTATATTTCTCAATTTCTCGCACATTGGAATCTGTTAGATAAATTGTCCGTTGGCTGGATTTGGTTTTAGGTTCTTTAAGAACGCCTTGTGTGTCTCCTGCTGCGTAATCTACCGTTCTTTTTACATGAACCGTTTTATTAATAAAATCAAAGTCGCCCCATTGCAGGCCGGCAACCTCACCTGCGCGCATCCCAGTTTGTAGGGCAATATATATTCTAATAAACCATCTAGGATCTTTAAGTTTCTCAGAATAGCTCTGAGCTCTATGAAGTAAAACGTCTTGCTCCTCTTTTTCAAAAACCTCTATTTCTTGTTTATCATTTAGGCCAAGCCTTAATATCTTAAAATGCTCCAACGGATTTTTATTTATATAATTTAGGTGTACAGCATCTTTGAGAGCGCCTTTAAGACACGCCTCAATTGACCGAATTGTTCGATTGGCGAGTAGTCGTTCACTCTGATACTTCTCTCTAAAAAGAATAAGATCGCCAGGTTGGAGAGCATGGATCTTTATATGGCCTATCTCCTTTTTTAAGTGTGTTAGATATTGGCCTGTTCTCTTATGATGGTACGCCCCCATCTTTCTTATAGCTTTGACATCTTCACCATGCCATTTGTCAAGGTATTGCGATAAGGTTAACCGTACTTGCGCTCGAGTTGTTGAGGAGTGCAATCTCACTCTCTCAGAGGCTTCGTTGTTTCTCGCTTCCTTTTTAGTAAGAAAACCTCTACGAGTTATTTGCTTACCGTTTAACCTAAATGTAAATCGATAAAGGGTCTCTCCCTTTTTGTTTGTATAACTGTGAATACTCATTCTTTTTCTCTCCAATCTGGCTTTTGCTTAAAGGCGTTTTTACAGTTCGGACTACAAAACTCCTTATTTGACCTGCTCTTTTGAAAATACTTGCTGCATCCTTTTCTTGTCCCATAATGCTTAAAGAATTTACAGGATTGGTGATCTACTAGTGTATCGTTCGCGCTAAAGCTCCAAACTGCCATAAGCGCGTGGGCGAGATGATGGCATTCTATAGTTGGAACTAGTCGTCCTTCACTTGTATAGGTCCATTTTAATTCACCAAGGTTAAAAGGAATATTCACTGCCTCAATATTTAAGTTTGGGATCATTGCAGTTTTCCTCTCATTCTGTGCTTTATGAAATTGAAAAAAAGTGCCATCGAATTGTGCTGCGGTCTCTCCTTCGTACCAAAGGGGACCCCACCTATTGCAAAAACGAAGTCGACCCTCATCAGCAATATCTTTCTCCTTACCTAAAAAGCTCCCTAGTTGGAAAAAATCCTGTAACGCCTGCGTCTCAAACGGTTTAGCCTCGGTGTCAGAGGGAAAGCGTGGATGAAGTTCATCTTTAGAACCATCCAGTCTATACCCTAACGATCGTACCTCGCATCGAAAGCGCAGATTTATTTCACCCAAAACAATCATATGTCTTTATTATATCTTTATATCTTTTTCTTATCTTTTTATCAATAAGGTTTTTATATTAATATGCCTCTCATCATTCTTTAGATTGGAGAACAGCATGAAAATAATCTCATCAGAGCAAGAGGCTATAAGTGTTAAGCAGTTTGCTACCTTAATGGGTATCAGCCTCGCGCATGTTTATCGACTAATTCAAGATCGTGAACTTCCCTTTATCAAACTTGGTACGCGTTATCTGATACCCAAAAAATACGCGCTTTCCTTGCTGGACAAGGGAGATGAAAGATGAAAATGCGTTACAGTTTGATACCGAGTAGGGCGGTAGGAGACTGCAGGATCACGCATGGCACTTTCAGAACCTTAGCGTCTCTTTGTCTCTTCACCAGCATCAACGGTATCTGTTTTCCAAATCAGACTACACTAGCTGATATCCGCGGGGTGAGAAGACCTGTTATTACACAACAATTAAACCAGTTGCGCATGTACGGCTATGTAGTTGATCTTGAACCTGTGGGTAAAAAACATCCAAAAGGATTTAAAAGAGGAAACCGGTATTTCGTGCCTACTTTTGAACAGGACCAACCACCTCCACTAGAGATTATACGCTTTGATGATCCCGGTGATTACAGGAGACCACCGTATGTCTACATATAACGGGGGGTTAAAGGGGGGTGGTTATACAACGCACCACAAAACAAAGATCCATAGAACTAACCGTTTAGCTAGGAGGGAAAGGCGTTTTAAAGAGCATTGGTTGTCAGGTTTGTTGTCACGCATTTTTATGAAGTGTTATGCGCCCATGAAATATGTACTGTTTAGAAAAATGGCTACGGATACAAGATGCGTTGCCCCCACTTTTTGATAAGCACCTTACCCTCCCCCCGGGGTCTGGAGTATAGTGGGATCTCTCACAAAAATATTTTCAAGAATTAGGAGCTTTTGCTCAATTGTCTTATAAATTGAACGAACTTTGTGAAACAGCCAATGTGAAACAGTCAGAGAAGACGGTCTTAAGCAAACTATGTGACAGAGCTAATGAAAAAAATAAATACAAATGCTGGACCTCTATCGGCCTATTAGCCAGAAGTATTGGACGAAGTCCTAGAACCGTTCAAAGAGCTATAAAGTCTCTCGAACTTAAGGGCTACATCTCTATTGAAAAAAGGTATTGGGCAGCTGGTGTTTATCCATCAAATGAGTACACAATAATAGTTGAGAAATTAGAGACGGATTTGGAGCAATATCCTTTCTAAAAAATGTCTTATAAACATTATTATGGTTAACGTTATGGTTAGTAGGTCTTCATGTCACCCTTATTATGACAACATGTCACCCTCTCAACTTGTTGTAAGAGATCTTAATATTTCACATTCTCGATGCTACACTGGTTTTGCTATTTTGATTTTTTCAAATTACAGTGTTCATCACTTTATAAAATTTTTGGGGTTGGCATGGTTAACAGAGATAATAGTATAAGATTAGTTTCGGTAATTCTGTTTCTTTTTTTTGGTATAAATACTCAAATATTTGCACAGGAAAAAAGTGAAAAAGAGTATAAAGAAATTGAAAAAATTATAGCCCAAGGGCGAATAATTCATAAAGAGACTTACACTTACTATATGGACGAAGATGAAATTCCCGTTAGTGCTAAGAAGGGGCGTCCTGAAAGCTTTTTAGATTTATTTGACAAACGGTTCACAATAGAGCTGTTAATTGTTTACAAAAACAAATTGTTTTCTTGCAATAATGGTTTTTCGAGCTACACAGACAAGTTCACTGAAAAAGAAAAGTGGAACTGTTATCATATATTCAATAAATAAAATCTGCGGATAGAGGGTCGGCACCCCTATTTTTGAGGTGCTTGACTCCCTTTTTGAACTTTCTTGGGCTTTTCGGATTTTTTCTCCGAACTTGCAAGCAAGTTCTTCCCGAACATTATTGACGTTTGACCTAGTTCGACCTTCGGTAACTGTTCAGGTGTCCTCACTAACGTAGTCTTTATAATTCGACCCATTTGAACTTATGCGCCGAAGAAATCCATCATCTCTAATGCCTTTTCGACAGTAAGTCCTGGATGGCGTTCCATAGCTGACCTTACAATCGCCATTCTGAATTCGCCAGCTTCTGCAATTAGCTTTCGCTGTTTTTCTTCTTCAGCTAACCTCTCTCGATTGAGACGTAGTTTTAAAGCCATTGCATCAGCAAA
The DNA here is from genome assembly GCA_902524655.1 of uncultured Alphaproteobacteria bacterium. Taxonomy (GTDB): domain Bacteria; phylum Pseudomonadota; class Alphaproteobacteria; order Rhodobacterales; family Rhodobacteraceae; genus CACIJG01. The sequence goes on from CABZEG010000008.1 coordinate 6,203, forward strand.
GTCCTGGTCTTTTTTTGATAATTTATTTGAAGTCATGTTGTCCTCCGCTTTAGTACTTCTGGCCCAATGCCAAGGCGTACAAGTTGGTAATTAAATGCCTTCTCTCAGTATAAATAAAAATTTTTTGTTGTCAAAGTGTTGTCAAAAGTGTCGATATCAATATTTAAAGAGTAGCCTGAAGACAGTCTGCCAATCAGCAAAGATCAATAAAAAAAGGTAAATGATTTCTTTTAAGAAGTGGCTGGGGTGGTAGGATTCGAACCTACGGTACACGGGATCAAAACCCGCTGCCTTACCGCTTGGCTACACCCCAACAGTATTGTTTTAATATCTTAGTGCATATGATTCAAGAAAATAAATTGTAGCTCAGTTAAAAGATTTTACGACTTTATCAATCGCTATAATTTTACTTAATAACCCTGATAATTGGTCTAGAGGAAGCATAGAGGCACTATCTGAGGGCGCTGTCTCAGGCTTCTCGTGGGTCTCAATAAACACACCCGCGATACCAACTGCTGTACCCGCTTTTGCTAAAGTTTCAATGAACTCTCTTGAGCCACCACTTTCTGAGCCTTTTCCTCCTGGTTGTTGAATAGAATGAGTAATATCTAAAATGGTTGGGAAACCACTTTTTCTAAGAATTTCTAGGGAACGCATGTCGCAAACCAAATCATTGTAGCCAAAGGTAGTGCCTCTTTCACAAAGGAGTAAATTTTCGTTACCTGTAGATATGAATTTTTCAGCCACTTGCTGCATCTCAGGCGGGGATAGAAATTGCCCCTTTTTTATATTGACGGGTTTATAAGTTTTACTAGCTTCGATGATTAAATCCGTCTGGCGGCATAGAAAAGCCGGTATTTGCAGAATATCAACCTCTTTTGCTACGAGCTCGCATTGTTCGGGTGTGTGTATGTCTGTCAACGTAGATATATTTAGACTGCTCTTCAATTTTTGAAAGATTTTAAGACCTTCGTCAATTCCAAGACCACGCCTTGATAAATGTGAAGTTCGGTTAGCCTTGTCAAATGACGATTTAAAGATAAAGTTGATATCATTACGATCACAGATTTCTATTAATTTTTCTGCAATCATCATAGCATGCTCGAGGCTTTCAAGCTGGCATGGACCAGAAATAAGTGTTAGTGGGTACTTATTTGAGATTTTGAGATTATTTAGTTCAATTGTGTGATCAGCAAATTCAGTATTATCCATATAAATCTCTTGTTTTAATTTACTTATTTATTATTAATAATTTAAATACATGTTTACGGCATTTATTTATTTTTGAATAGGTTTAAATTATTTTGAAAATCTTTGTATTAGCAATTTTATATGGTCTGATTTGGATTTCCTTTTCAGGACATTTTGATTTTCTGTTGTTATCTTTTGGTGTTATATCAGTTTTGATCGTCTTATATATAATTCGACGAATGCGCGTAGTTGATGAAACCCCTGTTAAGTTCCAAATGGATCTATTTAGCTTTGTGACTTATTGTTTTTGGCTCCTAAAGGAAATATTGAAATCCAATATTGCAGTGACTAAGACAATATTAAGCCCCCAAATAAAGATTAAACAAAATATGTTTGATGTACCATTATCTCCTGAAAGTGAAGCGGCTCAAGTAATATTTGCAAATTCTATTACACTTACTCCAGGGACTATAACAGTTGAAACTGAGAAATGTAGTCTTTTGGTACACTCCCTAAATTTCTCCAGTAGCACTGAAGATGAAATAGAAGATATGGGTAAGAGAGTAAGTAGATGCGAGAGAAGGGGTTCATAAAATATGTTTTATGTAGCGACCATCTCAATCCTCATTTCATTTATATTGGTACTCATACGGTTATTTTTAGGCCCGACATTATATGACAGAGTTCTAGCGTTAAATGCATTTGGCACGCTAGCTGTTCTAATGATAAGCGTCGTTGGTTTTTTATTTGGCAGACCCGATTTTCTCGATATCGCCTTATTATATGCACTACTAAATTTTATTGGCACAATCGCAGTCCTCAAATTCTTTAGGTATAAAGAAATTGGTGACAAAAAAGCCTTAAGTAGAAAGAAAGCGCAATGAGTTTGTTGATAGAAACATGTAGTTGGATTTTTATCCTCTTAGGATCGTTTTTGCTTTTAACTGGAAGCTTGGGCTTAATAAGGTTACCTGATTTTTGGGCAAGGCTACACGGTGCATCTATTAGTGATACAGGAGGTGTCCTGTTTTTAATTTTAGGAATGATGTTGCACGTCACGACTATATGGGTCTTTTTAAAACTTTTAGCTATAGCTATCTTTATTTTTATTTCCTCACCCACGGCTTCGCATGCCATTGCTAATGCAGCATTTGTCACTCTAGGATACAAAAAAAAGAAGGGGAAAAGAAAATAGAATTATTTATTATAATATGTTTCTTCATAATTTTGGTTACCATCGCAATTATGGCATTGACGTTAAAGCATCTCTTTGCAGTAATAATGTTATCGGGTGCCTTTAGCTTAGTGTCGGCAATGCTTTTTGTGGCTATGGATGCTGTCGACGTCGCCTTTACAGAAGCAGCTGTCGGGGCAGGGGTGTCTACTGTTTTGATGCTTGCAACAATGGCGCTCACGGTTCGAGTACAGAAAGAGACAAAAAGAACTATTCTATTTCCCCTTGTAGTTGTTTGCCTTGTCGGTGTTTTGCTGATTTATGGAACTCTTGATATGCCAAACTTTGGAGCTTTTGACTCACCAGCTCAATTACATCTCGGATCAACGTATCTGAGTATAACTTATAAAGATATGGGAATACCAAACGTCGTAACAGGTATATTGGCGAGTTATAGAGGATATGATACGCTAGGCGAAACAGTGGTTGTTTTGACAGCAGGTCTTGGAGTTATCCTATTATTGAGTGGTCTCAAAGGAAGAAAAGATAAAGAGTGAGACTATGAAACATCATTTAATTTTAAAAGTTATTACCAAATTTATGGTTGGAGTTATCGTTTTGTTCGGACTGTATGTGCAATTTCATGGAGATTACTCTCCTGGAGGAGGTTTCCAAGCCGGTGTTATCATCGCGGCTGCATTTATCCTTTATGGTATAGTCATGGGCCTAGAGAATGTACAAAAAGTAATGCCCATTTGGTTTGCACAGAGGGCGGCAGCGATGGGCGTATTAGTATACGCACTAACAGGTGTTTTCTCAATTATCTTCGGATTTGAATTTTTAAACTATCACGCAATTAGCCCCGAACACCCAAAACATGGGCAACATTATGGGATCATCTTGGTTGAGCTTGGTGTTGGGATAACAGTGACTTTTGTAATGATTGCTATCTATTATAGCTTTGCTGGTCGCACTCCGCGTTTGGACGATAAAGAGTGGTAAGCGATGGACATTAATTTAAATTTTATATACGGGCATTTGCCTTACTGGTTATTCATTATACTCATGCTCTCAGGCCTCTTTATAGTTGTGTCACGAGGAAATCTAATCAAGAAAATTGTGGGATTAAATATTTTCCAAACATCAGTTTTTATGTTTTATATATCAATAGGGAAAATGAAGGGGGGTACGGCACCAATTCTGCTCGATAAGTCTGCTGATAATTCCGCAGTTATATACTCTAACCCGCTTCCACATGTTCTTATTCTTACCGCAATTGTTGTCGGTATCGCCACGACTGCTTTAGGTTTAGCTTTAATAATAAAAATTCGAGAAGAGTATGACACGGTAGAAGAAGATGATATCCAAAAAATGGATCAAAAAGACCTAAAGAAATACAATAAAAAGAATGTCTTGGAGACCAATAGTTGATGGCTTCAGAAATTAAACAGGGCACTTTAGAGTTGGTTAATCATTTACCGATTTTGCAGGTGATTACTCCGATGTTGATAGCACCTATATTGGTTGTGCTTAACAATAAGACATTGTCTTGGTTGCTAAGCTTTCTGGGCGCATTAGCGTGTCTATTTATATCAATCTTGCTGATACAAGCTGTTAGTGATGGCAGCATTCTCACGTATTACCTTGGCGGATGGGTGCCACCAATCGGAATTGAATACAGGATAGATGCTGCCAACGCTATATTGTTATTCCTGATATCAATTATAAGTACAATTGTTCTGATCTTTTCGTATTCTTCACTTCACGCAGAAATTCCTGAAGAAAAACATACTTTGTTCTACTCCTGTTTTCTTTTATGCCTTACTGGTTTGTTAGGTGTAGTAGCAACAGCAGATATTTTTAACGTTTTTGTTTTTTTAGAGATCTCAAGCTTATCCACCTATGTTTTGGTGGCACAAGGTGCCTATCTTGATAGAAGAGCACTCTCTGCTTCCTTTAATTATCTAATAATGGGCACTATTGGTGCGACTTTTTTTGTAATTGGCATTGGGTATATATACATGGCGACTGGATCTCTAAATATGATGGACATCGCGGAACGGGTTAACCAATTAAGTGATAACAGAACTATTCAAGCGGGATTCGCCTTTATTGTTGTAGGAATGGGGCTGAAGCTTGCTATGGTTCCTCTTCATGTTTGGTTGCCTAATGCTTATACCTTTGCACCCACAGTAGTTACCTGCTTTTTGGCTGCAACAGCGACCAAAGTTGCACTTTATGTTTTAATCCGATTTGTATTTTCTGTGTTCAACTATGAAGACAGTTTTGTCAATGAGCTCTTTTTTCTCCTTTTAATGCCTCTTGCAGTAATAGCAATGATTGCGGCATCAGTCATTGCTATTTTCAAACAGAACTTAAAGAAGCTACTTGCTTATTCTAGCCTCGCACAAATAGGGTATATGCTCCTTGGATTATCGTTAATGAATCAAAAAGGTCTTGCATCTTCATTAGTGCATATGGTTAATCATGGCTTCACTAAGGCAGCACTATTTATGTCGCTAGGTGCTTTTATGCTTAAGACAAAAAATGTATATATTAAAAGTTTAAGAGGTCTGGGAAAATCGATGCCATTTACCTCAGCTGCTTTCGTTATTGGGGGGTTAAGCTTGATTGGCGTGCCTGGTACGGCTGGTTTTATTAGCAAATGGCTACTTCTAGAGGCAGCACTTGAAACCGGGTATTGGTTAGTAGCAATTCTCATAATTGCATCATCTCTCTTCGCAGTTATCTATATTTGGAAAATAATTGAAGTTTTATATTTTTCAGAAAGTTCAGAAGCTTACAATGAGGTAAGCGTGCTTACATTAATGCCTATATGGATACTCGCTTTATTTTGTATTTTTCTAGGTATTAATACTAGTTTAACAGTAGATGTAGCTAACATGGCCACAGAAATTCTTTTTAAGTAGGGTGTATCTTATGCCGATAGAGTTTTTGATATTTTTAACAGTTTTTTCTCCGGCATTTGTGGGCGGATTAAATTTAATTTTTTCTAAAAAACCAAATGTCAGGGATACCGTTACTCTTCTGGGCGCACTGATAACATTTTATTTTAGTGTAAACATTTTTCTTGGCTTTGATGGACAGGCAACACAATATAAGCTGGCAACCATAATGCCAGGGATTGATATTTCCTTTCATATTGAGCCTCTGGGTATTATCTTCTCCTTGTTGGCCTCAGGGCTTTGGATACTTACTCATATCTACGCGATTGGATATATGAGAGGAGCAAAGGAGAAAAACCATTCGAGGTTCTTTTTCTTTTTTTCTGTTTCAATAGCTAGTGTTATGGGAATCTCATTCTCAGGTAATCTTTTTACTTTATTTCTCTTCTATGAAATATTAACTCTCATTACGTTTCCATTAGTTTCTCATAAGGGTTCGACTGAAGCGTTGAGGGGAGCAAGAGTTTACCTGTCAATACTATTAGGAACGTCAATTGGACTACAGTTGCTAGGAATAATTTGGGTTTATTTTTCTGTTGATACTTTAGATTTTGTAAAGGGTGGAATATTAAAAGGCTCCTTTGGATCATTCGAATTAATACTCCTCGTTGGTTTGTTTGCTTTTGGGATCGGGAAAGCAGCTCTGTTTCCGTTCCATAGGTGGCTACCCGCTGCAATGGTCGCTCCCACACCTGTCAGTGCTTTGCTGCATGCTGTTGCGGTGGTTAAAGCGGGAGTTTTTACTGTTCTCAAAGTAGGTGTTTACATATTTGGGGTAGATAGCTTGTCAGTATCGGGGGCAACTGATTGGCTAACTTGGTTAGCGTGCTTTTCAATTTTATTCGCTTCTCTGATCGCGATGACTAAAGATAATTTAAAAGCTAGGCTCGCTTATTCTACTATTAGTCAATTGGCTTATGTCGTGCTTGCTTTCTCTCTTGCGAATAGTCTTGGCGTTTTAGGTGGAGCTCTACAAATAGTTACCCATGCTTTTGGAAAAATCACTTTATTTATGTGTGCCGGTTCTATTTATGTAGCAACCAAGAAAACAAATATAAGTGATATGCGGGGATTGGGAAAGGTGATGCCAATTACGTTTTTAAGTTTTCTCATAGGTGCCATATCGATAATAGGGCTTCCTCCCATGGGTGGGTCTTGGGCAAAATGGTTTTTATTATTATCATCTCTTGAGGCAGACAAACAATTCGTTGTTTTAGTCCTATTAATAAGTTCCCTTTTGAATATCGCTTATCTTTTGCCATTGGTGGCAAAGGGCTTTTATCTTAACCCTATAAACCAAACCGAAATCAAAAGTTTTACAGAACCGAGCGCGCTTGTTTGGCTCCCTCCCGCAATAACAGCCGGCATCTCATTCCTTTTGTTTTTTTACGTAGGGTATATTAGAGATTTTATGATTAATTTTGGTTTAGTGAGCTAAGGTAAGTAAATGAGATTTAACCCGTTCATATTTTTTGAGAAAACTAGCCGACTTCGAGCTCTACTGTTAGCATTCTTAATTCTATGCTTTTGCTTATTCGTGACAGATTTTTTTGTTAAGAGATATGTCTATTTTAAGATTGAGAGTACGTATAATTTTTATAGCATTTATGGTTTTATAATGTTTTCAATTATAATATTTGGATCACGATTACTCAGGTTGCTTTTGGGCAGGCCCGAAAATTTCTATGCCAAAAAAGCAGTGGACAGTGAAGATTATCCAGGCATGGAGGAAAAGTAAATGTTAGCAACACTTCCTCTCCCATTTTACTTTTTGATAGGAGGACTAATATCAATATTTTTACCTAAAGGAGCAGTAAAGTCTTCTTTCGTCTGCTTAGTTCCTATTTTAGCGCTCTTAGTGTTTCTCAATGGGGGTTGGGATGAGGGTTTTAAGATACAATTTTTGGGTCTTGAACTGAATTTTATGAGAGTAGATAAGCTTTCCACAGTATTCGGAATTATTTTTTGTATAGCTGCTTTTTTGGGAAATTTATTTGCATTCCATCTTCGAGAAAGTACACAGCCCTTTGTAGCTCTTATTTATTCAGGAGCAGCTATTGGAGCAGTTTTCGCCGGGGATCTTGTCACGCTTTTTGTGTATTGGGAGCTTACAGCCATATCATCGGTGTTTCTAATTTGGGCTCGAAAAACCGAAGGTGCTTATCATTCTGGCATGCGCTACCTCATTATTCAAGTTTTGTCAGGAGTTGTGTTACTTTTTGGTGTTACTCTTTTTTACTTTGAGACTGGATCAATATCGTTTGTGAAAATGGAGCTAAATAGTTTAGCTACCGCTTTAATCTTTGTGGCTTTTGGAATTAAGTGTGCTTTTCCATTTATGCATAATTGGCTTCAAGACAGTTATCCGTCGGCTACTATAACGGGCACAGTGATACTTTCCGCTTTTACCACAAAACTTGCAGTTTACGCATTGGCGCGAGGATTCCCCGGCACAGAACTTCTGATATATATCGGGGCTGCAATGACGGTATTCCCAATTTTCTTTGCAGAAGTGGAGAACGATTTAAGAAAGGTATTGGCATATAGCCTAAATAATCAACTTGGCTTTATGGTTGTTGGTGTTGGTGTTGGAACTGAGTTAGCTTTAAATGGAACTGCTGCACATGCTTTCTCCCATATTTTATATAAAGCACTACTATTTATGAGTGTCGGTGCTGTGCTTTTTAGAACAGGTACTTCTAGAGTGTCGGAGTTGGGAGGCTTGTATAGGACTATGCCTTTAACGGCAACCTTTTGCCTTATTGGGGCAGCATCGATATCTGCGTTTCCTCTATTTTCAGGATTTGTGAGTAAATCGCTAATCATGAGTGGAGCAGGAAAAGAACACTATCAGTTTATTTGGTTAATTCTTGTTTTTGCATCTGCTGGAGTTTTGTCGCATTCTGGGATTAAAGTTCCTTATTTTACTTTTTTTCATCATGACTCAGGCAAAAGACCAAACGAAGCGCCTCTACATATGTTAATTGCGATGGGGTTAACGGCAACCCTTTGCCTTTATATAGGTATTTTCCCCAATAACTTGTATGCGATAATGCCTTTTCAGGTGAAATATGACCCTTATACTGCTGAACACATCCTAACACAGTTGCAACTATTATGCTTTGCCATTCTAGCTTTCTTCATTTTAAGTAAAATGAAGCAACTTCCATCTGAAAGACGCTCAATAAACCTAGATTTCGATTGGACCTATCGAGTATTTTTACCCTCTATAGGAAGTAAGCTTCTATTATTTCTTGAAACAGTTGAACGAAAAGGATTGGAGGTTTTAAGCAAATCTTTGCTTTCGCTTCTTAATAAGGTTTATCGCGTTTCTGGGCCAGAAGGTGTTATGACAAGAATATTGACCTCAGGTACCATGGTTCTATTTATCGCCGTTGTTTTGTTGGTTGTTTTGGGAATTATTCTGCTTTAATAGAACCGTTTTTTTTCTACCAAACCTAAGGGATTCAGACCTTTTTTTATTCTGTCAATATTTATCAGAATAGATTTAATAGAACTTCTCAATCGTGTCGGAGCAGATATGTGAGGCGTAACAGTCACTTTATCATGGAACCAAAAGGGGTGTTCTGGTGGCAAAGGTTCTTCATTAAAAACGTCTAATGTACACCCGGAAAGCTTTCCACTATCAAGTGCTTTTAGAAGGTCATTGTCTTCAATTAATCCTCCTCTCCCAGCATTAATCAAAATTGCTCCGGTCTTAACTACTTTTAGTGATTCTGAGTTTATAATAGTTTTGGTTTTCTCTGTGAGTGGTAAAAGTAGTATCAAGTAATCAGACGTAGAGAGTATTTTAATTAACCCATCTGATCCTACTAATGATCTTACCCCCGTGAGCATTTTTTTTGTTGCAGACCAACCTGTTACATTGAAATTAAGTTTCTTAAGTTTTTCTGCAGTTGCTGATCCCAAAGTACCAAGGCCTAAGATTCCAATATTAATTTGATTTGCAAGCAATCTTTCTTTGTTGTAGATCTTCCACTCTTGTTTATCTGGCTTTATAAATCCATCAAGATCAAGATGATACCTCATCACATGAGCGACGCACCATTCCCCCATGCATTCGGTCATTTCAGAATCAATTAACCTCACTAATGGTTGCCGAATTGTTTTATTTAAAAGCGTTTTTTCAACACCTGCAAATATAGAAAATATCACGGTGTCGTCTGGGAAAATGGAAAAGTCAGTGATGTCACTGTCATCAGAATATATTATTGCATTAACTTCAGTACTCCTCGAAATGTGTTCTATTATGTTATAGTTCAAAGATTGGGCTTCGATTGCTTCTTCAAGAACTTTCTTGTATTCCGTTGTTCTGGGTCCAGTTGAAACAAAAATATTCAAATCAAAACCTATTATTCCTGTGTACGTGAGCACTCTGAATAAGTCCAAAGCTCAACATGATTACAATCATTGAAGAGCCTCCATAAGAAACCAGAGGTAGGGGTATACCCACAACAGGTAATAACCCCATAACCATTGCAATATTTATTGAGAAATAAGTAAAGAAGGTCATACAAAGACCAGTAATTAATAATCGAGAATACTTGTCTGTAGTTCCCAGCGCTGAAAAAATACAAAATGCAACCATCAGGCTATATATAATAAGAAGGCCAATTGTGCCAAAGAAACCAAATTCCTCTGCCAGTGTCGTAAAAATGAAATCTGTATGTTTCTCTGGCAAAAAATTAAGCTGACTCTGTGAGCCTTGCATATAGCCTCGTCCAAAAAGACCTCCGGAACCCAATGCAATTTTTGATTGTGTAATATGATAACCTGATCCTAAAGGGTCCACTGATGGGTCTAGAAAGGTATCTATTCTCTTAAAGTGGTAATCTTTAATTAGTTGCCACTCTGTTCCCCGACTATAGAACAGGATAATCAATAGTGTGAAGAAGCTCAAACCTCCAAATAAAAAATATCCAAAATGCACCCCCGCAATGAACATTACAAATATGCCAATCATAATAATAACTAACGCAGTTCCAAGATCTGGCTGTCTAAATACTATAAAAGCTGGTATCAAAATTAATAAGAGTGGAACGAGAACATAAAAGGGATGTGACACCTTATCAACAGGAAGCTTGTGGTAATAATATGCAAGAGCCATAACCAATGATATTTTGAAGGCTTCAGAGGGCTGTAATTTTATTATTTTTAAATCTAACCACCTCTTTGCACCCATGCCAGTATCACCATAGAAATAAACGGCAATTAATAAGGCTAAACCCAAGAAATAGCTAAATAGGGATATCTTTCGCCAAAAGGAAATACTTATTATTGACATTAAAAAGATTAAAAAGAAACTAACAAAAAAGCGATTTATCTGCGGTTTAGTCCAAGGCTCCCAACTCCCACCACTTACGGAATACAGCATTAAAAATCCAAACAATGCGGTAGCAAAAATTAGGATTTGCAGTGGCCAATTAATGTAAAGAATCTTGATAATAGTGTTCATCTTAAATATTTGGATTTATGATAGGCTTAAGATCTATTTTTTCTGCAATGTTTAATAGTCTATTCCGAACAGTAGCTTGTTGTTTTTCTGGATAAGCTTTTATTGGAGGGATACCTCCGTAAATTTGAAAAAGCATGATATCCCTCGCGATTGGAGCTGCCACTTTTGAACCACTTCCCCCATGTTCAACAACTACACTAAGAGCATATTTTGGGTCTTTATATGGTGCAAAGCACGTGAACAGTGCATGATCTCTCATTTTCCAAGGTAAATCCTCATTTTTTATTACACCCTCCTCTCTTTCTTCTCGTGTAATTCTTCTTACTTGAGATGTACCTGTTTTGCCAGCAATAGAAAAACTTTCATCCGTAGATCTAAAGTTAAAGGCTGTTCCTTCTTTCTCATTTAAGACGTCAAACATACCTTTTCTAATCGCAGCCAAGGTTTCTTTTCTTATTGAAAGGGTCTTAGGGTCCCCTTGCTCTGTATCTACGTTTCTTATAAGGTTTGGTGTAACTTTTTTTCCAGATGCGAGCCTAGCCGTCATGACAGCCAGCTGTAAGGGTGTCGCTAAGCTATATCCTTGCCCAATTCCAACATTTAGTGTATCTCCAACAAGCCAACTGGTTCCAAATCTTTGCTTCTTCCACTTTTTTGTGGGCACAAAACCCTTGCTTACACCAGTCAAGGGAAGATTATATGATTGACCAAGACCCAGTTCAGTTGCCATAGCTCCAATTTTTTTTACCCCAACTTTACGAGCAATTTCATAAAAATAAACGTCGCATGACTTCTGAATAGCTTCCTGAAGTGTTAGTTTTCCATGTCCTCCCTTTCGCCAACAGTGAAACTTCCTACTGCCTAACTCATAGAACCCCGAACAAAATATCTTGTCATTGAGGCCGATGAGACCTAGTTCGAGTGCAGCGGCTGCAACTATCATTTTAAATGTTGAGCCTGGAGGGTAGGCTCCGGATGTCGCTTTGTTGAGGAGCGGTTTTCGCACATCATTGAGTAAAGTATTCCAATTAGATTGCGATATTCCTAGTACGAAATTATTCGGATTATAGCTTGGTGTTGATACAAGTGATAATATGTCGCCACTTGATACATCCATAAGAACTGATGAGGCACTCATTCCTCGTAGCCTCTCCGAAGTAAATTTCTGAAGATTTGTATCAATAGTTAAGTGAATGTTTTCCCCAGACCTTCCCTGAGTCCTATTGAGCTCTCTCATCACACGTCCTGACGCATTAACTTCTACTCTACTTACCCCAGCACTTCCCCTTAAATGTTTTTCCATTTTTTTTTCCACCCCAACCTTTCCAATTTGAAACTTTGGAATTTGAAGAACAGGATCCACTGGTGTTTCAGACCCGAGATCCTTTTCTGATATAGGCCCTACATAGCCTATAACATGAGCATAGGATTCGTATTCTTTGTAGTGTCGAGTCAACCCTACCTCTGGAATAATGCCCGGAAGGCTAGGTAAATTTACTGATATCCTTGCAAAATCTGACCAAGTGAGGTTTTCGGCAATGGTTATCGGTATAAATGAACTTCTTTTTTCCATATCCTGTAATATTTTGTTTTGACGTTTTTGGTCTAAATCTATGATATTGGATAATTTCTTGAGCACTCTGTCGGGCTCGTTGGTTTGTTCTCTTATAAAAACAACTTTGTAATTTTGTTCATTCGAAGCTATTGGTGTTCCTAATCGATCAAAAATAAGCCCTCTCGAAGGAGGTATGAGCCTTAGATTAACTCTGTTAGCGTCTGCTAATAATTTATAATCTTCAGAATCTTCAATTTGGAGCTTTCTGATATTCCAGCCTAGTAAAGTGACAGCACTAGCTTTTAATAATCCAGCGAGTACTATTCTTCTATGTATTCGTTTACTCAGCTTTGATTTTAACGTAGTTTCTTTAAATCTTGACATTATCTCTTTTTCAAATTTACTAATTTATACGGTATATCAAATAAGGGATAACAAATTAAAGTAAAAAATGTCTGATTGATAATAGTAACAAAATTTATTCTTGGGATAAAAAACAACTGGTGTAAAAAGATATTAAGAATCTGAATACAGGATATTACAAAGATGAATATTAAATAGTGAATATAGAATGGAGATTTTCCTAATTGGACTTCAAAGCGTCGTATAATAATTAAGCTTGTGAGTACCAGAATTGTGAGCAGGCCGATCGGCTTCATATGCAAGACATCCGAAAAGAGCATAAGAAACAAAATAATATATAAGTTTGTTGTATTTGGCCGATTTAAAATGTTTGAGAAGATAAAGCATAAAAAAAGATCTGGATAAAATGAAAGTGTATTGCTCATTCCTGTACTTGTAGAAGCTGTAGGAATGATAATAAAAATAAGTCCTAAAGATAGAACAAAAATATGTATTAAATAGTTCGATTGATAAAAAATCATTTTATGAAATTAAAAGTTCTCCATTCCTACTAAGTCTGCTTCTGTCCAGTCTACCACTAACTTTCTTGTATTTAAAATCCGGAGGAATTCCAAAGCCTCAAAATTGGCAACTGGCCTTACTCTTAATTTCTTCTTATTATCAATGAAAATATTTCCAACGAGAATATCGGAGGGAAACACATTACCGTCTCCAGATGTGAACACCCTATCTCCAATATTAATAAGAGCTTTCTCCTCAACAAACTCCAGTAATGGCCATGGACTGTTATCTCCGATGAGAAGACCTTTTTGGTTACTCCTCTTAATTTTTATGGGAATTGCAGATGACATATCTGTTAAAAACAAAACTCTAGCAGCTTTCTGTCCAACTCCAGAAATACGACCAACAAGCCCAAGACCATCAACCGCAGCAGATCCATTCTTTATGCCATCCTCCAGTCCAATATTTATGACACCGGATTGATAAAAGGGGCTTCCACTGTCAGCCATAATTTCTCCGGTTACCCATATTAGATCTTCACTCAGTTTCACGTTATTCAGCGCCCTTAATTGTGCATTTTTCTGTTCTAACTGTAAGGCTTTTTCTTTCCAACCAGTCATATTTTGCAAATCTCTTTTGAGTGCTTTATTCTCTTCTAAAAGTGAGGAATAACTATAAAAATACCTCAAAAAATCGCTTGCTAACTCAATCGGATAGTTCAAAGGCACTATTAGAGGAGAGGCAAAATCAATAATTTTTGTTCTTATTAACTCGGTTCTAGTGTTGTCTACTCTCCACAAAATAAACATTAGTGTGAGACATACAAATATAACAGTTGTAACTGGTAAGCTCCATGATTTAGATCTATGGGGTTTGGACTTATTAGCCATTTTCTTTAGTAACTAGGTTTTAACTACCGTAATCTATCACATGGGCTAGCTGCTTTTCAAACTCTAAAGATTTACCAGTCCCTAAGGCAACGCAGTTAAGTGATTCATCAGCAACAGAAATTGCTAAGCCAGTTTGCTCCCTTAATGCCAAATCCAAATCCCCCAAAAGTGCTCCTCCCCCTGTAAGCATTACGCCCCTATCGACGATATCTGCTGCCAAGTCAGGAGGTGTGCTTTCGAGAGCGGTCATCACCGCTTCACAAATCTGTTGTACAGGTTCAGATAGTGCCTCGGCTACTTGTACTTGAGTGACTTCTGTCTCTTTTGGCACTCCGTTCAACAAATCTCTTCCTCTAATATCCATCGAAGCTCCTCTTCCATCTTCTGGCATACGAGCAGTACCTATTTGTGTTTTAATTCTTTCCGCAGTTGCCTCCCCAACCAATAGGTTATGTTGTCTTCTTAGATAGGAAATTATCGCCTCGTCCATCCGATCCCCTCCAACTCTAACTGATCTAGCGTAAACGATATCCCCTAAGCTTAACACTGCAACCTCCGTTGTTCCACCCCCGATATCCACTACCATAGATCCTGTTGGATCAGTTATTGGCATTCCTGCTCCAATTGCGGCTGCTATCGGTTCAGCAATAAGCCCTGCTTGTCTAGCTCCAGCTGACAAAACAGACTCTCTAATAGCTCTTTTTTCGACTGGGGTAGCGCCGTGAGGAACACAAACGATTATTTTTGGCCTAGCAAACATTCCTCTCTTATGGACTTTTTTTATGAAATGCTTAATCATCTCTTCTGCAACATCGAAGTCAGCGATTACTCCATCACGCATAGGTCTTATCGCTTGTATTGATCCCGGTGTCCTCCCTAACATCAGCTTTGCATCTTCTCCAACAGCCAGAACCTGCTTCTTTCCATCTCTCATATGAAATGCAACAACTGAGGGTTCGTTAAGAATAATACCTCTCGATTTCACATAGACTAGCGTGTTGGCTGTACCTAAATCTATAGCCATATCAGAGGATATAAAACCACTCAAAAAAGAAAACATATGCAACACCTATAATTTTTCATCATTTATATCATTTTATTAAATTTAATTACCTTCCAATTCAACAACAAAACTATTCTGTATCGGTGGGATTAACTGGTTTTTTTTGTATGTTCTTGCCGTCTTTCCAAATCGCATCTATCATCTTTCCGTCCTCAAACGTCATTAGACCTTTACCTTCTCTCCTACCATTAAGAAAGTAACCTTCATATCTATCGCCATTTGCATATATCGCAACACCTTTCCCACTCATTTCTCCTGATACCCAGTCTCCGGTATATGAAAAACCATTCTCCATCTTCATAACTCCCTTGCCATGGCGTTGATTGTTTTTAAATGTTCCTTTATATACTGTACCATTAGGAAAAATCTCTTCGCCTTCCCCTTCTTGAATTCCGTTTTTCCAGTTTCCTTTAAAGATATACCCATCTGAGTACGTCATGGTCCCAAAACCATCGTTTTTACCTCGGGAAAACTCACCCTCGTAAACTAACCCATTAGCATATTTGGCAAGACCACTTCCTTCAATTACTCCATTATTCCATGATCCTTCGTAAGAGCCACCATCATTAAAAACAATTTTACCTTTTCCATGCGGTTGATTATCTTTGAAATTTCCTTCATATTCAGAACCTGATGAGTAAGTAATTTTACCGAAGCCACTCATTTTCCCGAGCGCCCAATTCCCCTCATATCTGAATCCATCTTGACCTGTGAGAATTCCTTGTCCATGTCTTAAGTCATCTTTAAAATTACCATCATATTTCTCGCCGGTTGTGTAGATCGATACTCCTTTACCATTTCTCTTCCAGTCCACTAAGTTACCTTCATATCTATCTCCATTTGATTGAATAAGTTTCCCAATTCCATTGATTTTTCCATTCTTCCATTCTCCTTCTAGGACAACTCCATCTTTCGTGGTTAGTTTACCAAATCCTTCTTGAAGACCCTTTTCCCAATTGCCTTCATAAGTAGATTTGTCTGCGTAAATTAATGTGCCATTCCCCTGTTTTTCGTTATTTTTCCAATTGCCTTTAAAAATTGAACCATCTGAATAGTTCATTTCCCCATAACCGTCGCGGTTATTATTAGAAAATTTTCCTTTAAATAATGAGCCATCCGTCATAGAGAGAATTCCATCACCTTCCATCTTTCCATTTAGCCAGCTTCCTTCATATTTTGTTCCATCGGAGAATGTCATTGCTCCGTTTCCATCAGGAACACCTTGCTTGAAAAAACCTTCAAAAATTTGACCTGTTGGATACCTAGCAACTCCCTTTCCTTGGATTTGATCATCTTTCCACTCACCTTGATACGTAAAGCCATCTGGCATAGTATATTTGCCAATACCGTTCCTAAGCCCATTTTTAAAAGATCCTTCATAAACGCTACCTTCGTCATATTGTTTGACTTGATCTTGAGCTAAAGTTGTTGCTGGATTTTGCAAAATAAACATCAAAACAATAAGCGACCACAACTTCCCAGTATAAATTTTCAATAGAACCTCCGAGTACATTTTTGCTTCTGAAGTTTCGATTTCAAATTGAAGGAAAAGCATTCAATACTTCTGCACATCATCAAAACTAGATAGACTTTGAGTGCCATTTTAACTAAAATTGGAAAAACAGCAAATTTATTTTAGATTGTTGGCGATGAGTGTTTATCAGCTTAAAATTTCTTTAGTCCAGTCTAACCCTACCGTCGGAGGATTAGATCTCAATTCGAAATGTGTTTTGACAAAAGCTTATGAGGCAGAAAAAAAAGGATCAGATCTGATAGTTTTCCCTGAAATGTTTCTAAGTGGATATCAGCCTCTAGATCTTGTTTATAAACGCTCCTTTTTGGAAAATATCTCTATTCAGGTGCAACAAATTGCTCAGAAAACAAAAAGTCTTGGCATAAGAATTTTAATTGGAGGCCCGTGGCTTTTGGATGGAAAAATTTATAATGCCTTTATCTCTATACACCGGGGATTTATAAAAATAGTCAGCAAAAAATCGCACTTGCCCAACTATGATGTTTTTGATGAGAAAAGGTTTTTTGTCGCTGGAGATGAATTAGAACTTTTAGATCTAGGTACACTTAAGATTGGGTTTCCCATATGTGAAGATGCGTGGCATCCAGATATTATTTCCAAACTGAAAGAGATGGGAGCTGATATAATAATTATTCCCAACGGTTCGCCATATGAATCTAACAAGCTATCCGAAAGACAGCAGATAATTAAAAGACGATGTGAGGAGTCTAACCTTCCTATCATTTACTTAAATTTGGTTGGTGGTCAGGATGATTTAGTATTTGATGGGGGCTCATTTGTATATGACAATAGAGGTACTATTGTCTGTCAATTTCCACAGTTTTTAGAAAAAACACAGCAAGTTATTTTTGAGCAGAGAAAAAACGGTTGGGTTCCATTACCTGAATTAATGGCAGAAATTGGTTCTCGTGATAGCCAAGACTATAAGGCCGTTGTGCTTGCGTTAAGAGATTATGTTTTGAAATCAAATTTTCACAAAGTTGTCATTGGGTTGTCAGGAGGAATTGATAGTGCCCTTGTCGCGGTTATGGCAGTGGATGCATTTGGTGCTGACAATGTAGTCTGTTTGGCCTTGCCCTCAAAGTTTAATTCGAGTGCCTCCTTAGATGATGCAAAACACTTGTCTGAAAATCTCGGCATCACGCTTGAGACAATAGGTATACAAGAGATTATAGATAAAGTGGATCAACGTTTAGCACCGTTGTTCCAAAATAAGGAAAGAGATGTCACAGAAGAGAACATTCAATCCAGATTAAGAGCTGTTTTATTGATGGCGTTTTCAAATAAAGAAAAGCACTTGCTTTTGTCTACCGGTAATAAGTCAGAAATTGCGGTGGGTTACTCAACTATTTATGGCGATATGGCAGGAGCTTACAACCCCCTTAAAGATATATACAAGACAAAAGTTTACAAACTTAGTAAATGGAGAAATATTGTTGCTAAAACCAATGAGTTTAGAGTGGAAAAACCCATTCCTGACAATATTTTATTAAAAGAGCCTTCTGCTGAGTTAGCCTTTGATCAAAAAGATACTGACTCCCTTCCAAGTTATGATGAGCTTGATGCCATTTTGGAGTATCTTATCGAGGATGATCTAGCGGTCCAGGAAATTATTAAAAAAGGCTTTTTAGAACAGACAGTTGTAAAAGTTAAAAATCTTCTTTACCTGAGTGAATACAAAAGATACCAAGCCTGTCCTGGACCTAAAATATCTAGAAGGCCCTTTTCGCTTGGTAGACGTATCCCTATAGTAAACCATTGGAGAGATTAGATTTGACAAAAAGAGTTTTGAGATTCGCTCCGTCTCCTACAGGGTATTTGCATGTTGGAAATATAAGAACAGCTCTGTTCAATTACTTGCAAGCAAAGAAAGTTGGTGCTGAGTTTATTCTGAGATTGGATGATACGGATAAGGAACGATCTTCCCAGCATTTTATTGATCAAATAAAGAGAGATTTGGAATGGCTGGGCATTAATTGGGATAGAGTTGAACAGCAATCCCTTAGAATAGAGAGATATAGAGAGGTGTTAAATAAATTCAAAGATCAAAAGGTAGTTTATGAGTGTTTTGAAACTTCTTTAGAGTTGGAACTTAAAAGGAAAAAGCAGCAAAATCAGGGCAAGCCTCCAGTATATGATAGAGCAGCCTTAAACTTGAATGTTATGGAGAAAGATGCTTTGAGAGACAAAACTGACAGCTATTGGCGATTTTTGCTGAGCGGTGAGACTGTAACTTGGAGAGATGAAATTGCAGGAGAAATAAATGTCCGAACATCTGTTGTGTCAGACCCTATATTGGTTAAGGGAAATGGTCAGTTTCTCTACACTTTAGCTTCCGTAATTGATGACTCAGATTTTGGTGTTACTGACGTGGTAAGAGGTATCGATCATTTGACTAATACGGCCGTTCAGATAGAAATTTTTAAAAATTTATCCGCAGGTCTTCCAGTTTTTGGACATCATTCTATGATTGTAGACAACTCTGGAGAGAATTTTTCTAAGAGAAGCGGTAGTTTATCTATTAAAAGTTTAAAAGAAGCAGGAATAGAAGCGGGAGCTATTGTTTCAAAATTAGTTTCTATGGGGACTGGAGATGGCCTCGACTTAAAAAACAATATTAATGAGTTAACTCCTAAATTCAGATTAAATAAATTTAGTACAGCTCCGGTCAAATTTGAAAAGGAAGTTTTACAAACTATTTCACGTAAACTTATCGCCAATTTGTCTGTAAGCGAAATTTTTCCTTATCTTGACCTGATTGGTGTCCCCGATAAAATAAAGGAAAATTTTTGGATGATGGCAAAAGACAATATAAACTCTAAGGATGACTTAGCTGACATATGGCATTTGTGTAAAGAGGGCACTAATAACCCAATAATAGCCCCCGAAGATAAGCAATTCATAGAAGTAGCAATCACCTTAATTGGTGAATACCCCCGCGACAACGACAGTTGGAAAACATTGACTGATAAGTTAAAAAAATTAACTGGGAGATCAGGTAAAAATTTGTTCATGCCTCTTCGTAATTTCCTTACAGGGAGGAGCGATGGACCTGATATGAAGAAGCTTTTTCCCTTAATGCAAAAAATTCAAAAATGTGGGCTAAGTTGAGAATTTCCTGTATTTGACCCTTTGAGGAATAACTGCAGCATCTCCCAACCTTCTTTTTTTATCAGCTTCGTAATCATTAAAGTTACCTTCAAAGAATATCATATTACTATCTCCCTCAAATCCTAGAATATGCGTGCACAGTCTATCCATTAAAAATCTGTCATGTGATACAACTATCACGCACCCAGCAAAATCTAGTACAGCTTCTTCAAGTGCACGAAGTGTTTCAATGTCGAGATCGTTAGTCGGTTCATCTAATAATAATACATTTCCGCCTGATTTTAGTAATTTTGCGAGATGCACTCTGTTTCGTTCCCCGCCTGACAATTGACCCACTCGTTTCTGTTGGTCAGGACCTTTAAAATTAAATGCACCAACGTATGCTCTGGAATTTACTTCCAATTCACCCAATTTAATTATATCTAAGCCACCTGAAATTTCTTCCCATACATTTTTTCCGTCGTCGAGCTTATCTCTACTTTGATTGACATAACTTAACTCAACAGTCTCTCCAATACTAATGTGACCACTAGTGAGAGACTCGTCGCCCGTTAAAATTTTTAAAAGAGTTGATTTTCCAGCACCGTTAGCTCCTACAACTCCTATAATCGCTCCCGGGGGAATAGAAAAACTAAAGTCCTCAAATAGCATTTTATTTTCAAAAGTCTTTGTTATCTTTTCAGCATCTATTACTTTTGAGCCTAAACGCGAGCCATTGGGAATTATAATTTGAGAAGTTGATACTTTTTCTTTTTTATCTTCATTTAGCAAATCCTGATAAGCACTAATTCTAGCCTTTTGTTTTGCCTGCCTAGCTTTAGCTCCTTGTCTTATCCAATCAAGTTCTTTTTTCAAAATGGTATTCTTTGCTTTTTCAGACTTTTCTTCTAACTCTAGTCTCGTGCTTTTATTCTCTAACCAGCTAGAGTAATTTCCTTTGAAGGGGAAACCTTTTCCTCTATCAAGTTCCAAGATCCATCCAGTAATTTGATCTAGAAAATATCTGTCATGAGTTACAATCAAAATGGTGCCTTTATAAGCTATCAAATGTTGTTGAAGCCAACTTACGGTTTCTGCATCTAAATGGTTAGTAGGTTCGTCTAGTAAAAGTAAATCGGGCTCCTCCAACAGTAATTTGCATAAGGCAACTCTTCTAATCTCTCCTCCAGATAATGTAGAAACAATCGAGGAGTCATCAGGACATCTCAATGCCTCCATAGCCATATCAACTTTTGAGTCGATATCCCAAATTTGAAGTGAGTCAATCTTATCTTGGAGTTGTGTCATTTCTGTCATTTTTTCATCTGAGTAATCATCTGCTAGTGACGCGGCTAAGTTATTAAATTGGTCAAGAAATGATTTTTTGTTGGATACAGACGCTAAAACATTCTCTCTTACTGTTTTGCTTTCGTCGAGCTTTGGTTCTTGTGGAAGATAACCTACTTTTATACCTTGAGCCGGGTAAGCTTCACCGTTGAATTCTCTTTCTATTCCTGCCATTATTTTTAATAGAGTGGATTTCCCAGCTCCATTCACTCCCACCAAACCAATTTTTACACCAGGCAAAAATGATAATGTTATATTTTCAAAGCACTTTTTTCCATTTGGGAAGGTTTTTGTTAATTCTTTTAGCGTATATATATATTGATATGAACTCATGTTCTAATTGCTATAATAGTATTACCGTTTTGTCATATGTTTTTTATTGAAGGAGTAAAAAAGACTTGCGAATAGAGCTGGAAACAACGCTTGGTAGGATTGGCTATAGAAGGTCTTTAGGGATATTAGGAGGGTCATTCAACCCTCCTCACCTAGGCCATGTTCACATTAGCAAAGTAGCCCTAAGGGCGTTTGATTTAGGACAGATATATTGGGTCTACACAAAAAAAAATCCTCTTAAAAAAGTAAGTCCATTGAGTTTTGATCAAAGGGTCGAGAAAACCAAAAAATTGGTAAAATCACCCAATATTAAACTTTCACCGATTGAGATAAGGCACAAATTTCAGTACAGTTTTCAGCTTTTGAAGTTTATACAAAAAAGACATAGACATATAAAACTTATTTGGGTGATGGGTGAAGATAATATTATTCAATTTCATCTTTGGAAAAACTGGCAATGGATAGCGAATAATGTCAGAATTGCGGTGGTTGCCAGAGGGAGAAGTAGATCAATGGTGAATTCGTCAACTTTTGCTTTTAAGTACAGGAGTTTTAGACTCGTAAGCGGGCAATCTGCACAACTACAGCATTTCAAGCCTCCAATCTGGTGCATTGTAGACTCAAAAAGACTAAATCTTTCTTCAAGTGATCTTAGATCAAGTGCTTAGTAAAAGAAAATTCATTAAGTTGAGTGCCTTATCGGCATTTACAGGAATAATTCCCACAAATGCTTTAGCAAAACCACCAAATATTTTCACCAATTTAATTAAAAAATCTGGCTTTGAAAATAATACAAGTTTTATGGCGGTAGACCTTAGATCGAATAAGCTCATTGGTCGGCATAATGAAAAACTTAGGTTACCCATTGCTTCTGTTACTAAAATGGTAACTGCATGTTATTATCTAAGTAGTAATAACAAACTTGACCGATTTAAAACTGAATTGTTCATTGATGGAGCTATAGAAGACAATATACTGCATGGTGACTTATATCTAAAAGGATACGGAGACCCTACGCTTAAAACGGATAACCTTTCCCTTTTTATTGACACTATTAAAAATTTAGGCGTAACCAAAGTACATGGAAGCCTTTTCTACGATAACAGCTATCTGCCTGATATAAATTACATAAATAGAAATCAACTTCCTCAGTATGCATATAATCCAGGTTTGGGAGCGATAAACCTTAATGAGAACCGCATTCTATTTGAATGGAAGAGGTTGAAAAAGGCGCAATACAAGATTTCATTAACTGCTCCAGGTTTGAAAAATATTGCAAAAGTTACAAATATCACCATGGATTTAGAAAACAAAAAAGGCCCTGTATACAGTTATGAGCTTGATGAGACCAAATTCAAGGAGAGATGGTCGGTAAATAGAAGGATATTAGGTAAAAAAGGTAGTCGATGGCTACCAGTTCGAGAAAGTTCTTACTATGCTACCGAAGCTTTGAAACAGCTTCTGGTTGATAGAGGTATTGAGATTTCGAAGATAAGCAGAAAAAAAGTACCTAAGAAGAGTAGACTGCTCTGCACGCACCATTCTGCCGATAACAAAAAAATATTGAAAAGCGCATTAAAATATTCAAAAAACATGGTTACCGAGTCACTTGGACTTATTACAAGTAGGCTCGTTTCGGCAAATCTTTATGACCTTGACCAGTCTGCCATAATTATGACCAGATGGTTTCGTAACATTATTGGCAAACAAAACTCTCTATTCCTTAATCACAGTGGATTATCCGCAGGTAGTTTTTCCACCTCAGAAGATTTCAGAAGATTTTTAATGCAAGACAATGTTCAAAAGAGTCTTTTGCCATTTTTAAAACCTATTCCAATTTACACATCAAAAGGGAAAGTTAACTCGATTGGCAATATAACAGTTAAAGGTAAATCTGGAACCATGCATTATATAAGAGGATTAGCAGGATATGTATGTAAAGAGAATATTCCCGTGATGGCATTTTCCATATTTTCAGCTGATTTAAACAAGAGAAAAGAAAACTCTAGCAATAACTTTGAAAGGCCAAAGGGTTCCTCATCTTGGCTCTCCAGAGCTGTAATCCAAGAAAGACAAATAGTTCGAAAAATAATAGATAGTATTTAGGTATCGTTTTTTAGACCTTAAGATGTCTCGCTCTAGCACCTCGTTCTATAGCGGCTCCATGAAGGCGATCTATGTTAAGTTCGTATCTTATTTCTCTTAATAATTGAAGTTCGATTTCTTTAAGGCGCCCGTCTGCTGCTGCTACGTCACAAGCTAAAGCGTAAGCCGTCTCATAGAGATGCTCAGGTAGAGAGACTTTTATCAAACCAAAAAGCGCATCAAGCCCATCTTCCTCTTCAAAAATGTCAAACACAGTCTCGGCTATAGTTTTTACACGGGCTACATCATAATCTTTAAATATTGGCAGATGTTCAACAATTTTAATTATCGAGGCAAATTCTGTTTTTGTAACACCTCTGTGCGACGTTCCTTCTGCTATCATAATAGCTACCAACGCATCTTGGGGGCTCAATATTGTTGTACCTGAGTTTATATCCATTTAAATACTAGCAATTCTTCATCTTTTATATTATACGGATCTCAATCTATGTGAACAACATTTATATTTTTATTTCCTTTGATATGGATTAGTGAACACTATGGAAAATATACCCAATTATATTAAAGTATGGCCTGTACAAGAAGCAGTTGGCCTCAATAAATATTTACAAAATATCGACGAAAATAAAAATAAGGTTACTTTTCAGACTGGGTATGGTCCATCTGGTTTACCTCACATCGGCACATTTGGTGAGGTTATGAGAACCTCAATGGTAAGGCATTCCTTTGAAAAACTATATGGAGTTAAAACCAATCTCTTATGTTTTTCAGATGATTTGGATGGTCTTCGAAAAGTTCCTGACAATATTCCAAATAAAGAGTTAGTAAAACAAGATTTAGATTTACCCCTTTCAAAGGTATCCGATCCCTTTGGTACCCACAAGAGCTTTGCTGATCACAACAATAGTAAATTATGTGAGTTTCTAGATAGCTTCAATTTTGACTATAACTTTATCTCGTCTACCGAATGTTACACTAAAGGTGTTTTCAACGAAGCATTAGTACAAGTACTAGCCAAATATAATGATATTATGGAAATAATTTTACCTTCTCTTGGATCAGAAAGAAAATTAACTTATTCGCCTTTTTTACCAATAAGTAGAAAGTCAGGTAAAGTTTTGCAAGTTCCAACCCTTGAGATTGATACCACAACACATTCAATAGTATATAGAGACGTTGACGGGGAAAAAGTTAAGACTTCAGTCACAGATGGGAATGTAAAACTACAATGGAAAGCAGATTGGGCAATGAGATGGTTCGCATTGTCCATAGATTATGAAATGTATGGCAAAGACCTAATTCCATCTGCAAACCTAGCATCAAAAATATGCAGGCTACTAGGGAGAAAAGCGCCGTATCAGTTTTTTTATGAGTTATTTCTTGATGACCAAGGACAAAAAATTTCAAAATCAAAAGGTAACGGACTGTCAGTTGAAGAGTGGCTAAGATATGGATCAAAGGAATCTTTGAGCCTCTTTATGTTTCAAAAGCCAAAGACTGCAAAAAGGCTTTATTTTGATTCAATTCCAAGAGCTGTTGATGATTACCATAAGTTCTTAGAAGTGTATCACCAACAGAGCAAAGAGGACAAATATCAAAACCCTGTTTGGCACCTTCATCGAGCCAATCCTCCAAAGTCAGAATTACTTGTTTCTTTTTCTATGCTAATGAACTTAGCGGGGGGCAACTGGATCAACAAGTATAGAAACACTTCTTTCATTTGTAAGAAAGTATGTTAATAAAAAAGGTGATCCTATGAACGCCACAATGCGTGGGGCTATGCAAAATGCCATAAATTATTTTCATGATTTTCTTGAATCCAAGCTAGTTTTTAAGAATCCTTCAGCTAATGAGCGTATCGCTTTGGTTGAGCTAACAAAAAACCTAGAGGAGTTACACGAAAGCTGGGATGCGAGTGAAATTCAGCAAATTATTTTAGATATAGGTAAAACAAATGGATTTGAAAACAACAGAGATTGGTTCAAATTGATATATGAAGTTCTATTGGGAAGTCAAAGTGGCCCTAGGCTAGGCAGTTTTTTTGCTCTGCTTGGTAAAGAAAAAACAGTCGAAAAATTGAATGAGGTGTTACAATGAGGTGGTGTCTTTTTATAAAAAAAGTGTGGGTCATCGCATCATTTATTTCTCTATTGAGCACATTAGTTTTTGCTGATGAAGGTGAGATGGTACGTAATACCATAAGTTTACAGATTGAGGCTTTCAAGGAAAATAATATTGAGAAAGCATATACATTTGCCGCACCCAACATTCAAGCACAGTTCTCAAACCCAGAAGTTTTTGGTTTGATGGTCAAGAACGGATACCCAATAATATGGCGGCCAAAGAGCTTTAAATTCACGAAATTTAAAGACCTTGGCAATAAATCTATTCAAAGAGTTTTATTCCAATCCTTTGACGGCCGTTTGGAGATATATGACTATATCCTAGAAAAATATGATAATATGTGGAAAATTGCTGGGGTTTTAACAATAAATTTAGCAGGTGAAACCTAGTAGTTACCTCGCAAAGGGATCTTTTTTGATTTCCAATTCTGTTTTTTCTAGTTTCTGTATTTGGTCTCTTAATTTAGCTGCCTCTTCAAACGCAAGATTTTCTGCAGCCGTAAGCATTTGCGATTTTAAATCCTCCAGATGACTGGATAGATTATGACCAATCCCAGGTGTTTTTTCCAAATCAGCCGTTACTCTAGCTTGGTCAGTGTCCCCTTTATAGAGACCCTCCAATATATCGTTAACATTTTTTTCTATCGTTTTTGGGGTAATGCCTTTATCAGCATTATAAGTTTTTTGTTTCTCGCGGCGTCTATCAGTTTCGTCTATTGCTTTCTTCATGCTTTTCGTAATTGTGTCGGCATACATAAGGACCTTTCCGTCAATATTTCTGGCGGCCCTTCCAATCGTTTGTATCAATGAGGTTTCGGAACGCAAAAATCCTTCCTTATCGGCATCTAATATTGCAACTAATCCACATTCTGGAATATCTAAACCCTCTCTTAGAAGATTGATCCCCACCAAAACATCAAAAGTGCCTATTCGTAAATCACGAAGAATTTCTAATCTTTCTAAAGTATCTATATCAGAGTGCATGTATCTAACTCTAATACCCTTCTCATGAAGATATTCGGTGAGGTCTTCAGCCATTTTTTTTGTCAGTACAGTGCAAAGAGTCCTAAGATTTCTCTCTGTTACTTTGCTAACTTCTAATATCAAATCATCTATTTGAGAGTCAGTAGGCCGAACCTCAATTTCGGGATCAATTAGACCGGTAGGTCTGATAATTTGCTCAGTGAAAACCCCCTGTGTTTGATCTAATTCCCAAGCCCCAGGAGTAGCAGATACATAAATTGTATGAGGTCTCATAGCGTCCCACTCTTCAAACTTTAATGGTCTATTATCGGTACAAGAAGGGAGTCTAAAACCATACTCTGAAAGGGTGCTCTTTCTACGGAAATCCCCTTTAAACATACCACCTAATTGCGGAATACTTACGTGACTCTCGTCAGCAAAAACAATTGCATTATCAGGAATATACTCAAAAAGAGTAGGGGGAGGCTCACCAGGTTGCCTACCTGTAAGATATCTTGAATAATTTTCTATACCATTACACATGCCTGTCGCCTCGATCATCTCTAAGTCGAAGTTAGTTCTCTGTTCCAATCGTTGTGCCTCAAGAAGCTTATTTTCGCTACTAAGTTGTCTTAATCTTATTACTAGCTCTGCCTTTATGTTTTTTATTGCCTGCTGCAGAGTAGGTCTAGGGGTTACGTAATGGGAATTTGCATAGATTTTGGCTTGTAATAGTTCCTCAAGCTTTTTGCCAGTTAAAGGGTCGAACTCTACAATTTTCTCTAGTTCATTGCCAAAGAAAAGAAATCTCCAAGCTCTATTTTCCAAGTGAGCAGGCCAAACATCTAGTATATCGCCTCGAACTCTAAAACATCCTCTCTGAAAATTTTTATCATTTCTCCGATATTGTTGCTCAACCAAGTTCTTAATAACCTGTCGTTGATCGAATGTACCTCCTTTCTTTAAATTTTGAGTCATAGAGCTGTAGGTTTCAACTGAACCGATCCCGTAAATGCAGGATACAGATGCAACAATGACTACATCATTCCGTTCTAATAAAGACCTTGTAGCTGAGTGCCGCATTCTGTCAATTTGTTCATTTATTTGAGCCTCTTTTTCAATGTAGGTGTCTGATCTTGGAACATAAGCTTCAGGCTGATAGTAGTCATAATAAGATACAAAATATTCAACGGCATTTTCTGGAAAGAATTTTTGGAATTCTCCAAAAAGTTGACCTGCTAATGTTTTGTTAGGAGCGAGGATAAGTGCCGGGCGTTGAGTTGCTTCTATTATCTTTGCCATCGTGAACGTTTTACCTGTTCCCGTAGCCCCTAGTAAAACTTGGTTTCTTTCGCCTTTTCTTATACCTTCGACCAACTCCTCAATAGCTATTGGTTGATCACCTGCTGGTTTGAACTCTGATACAACATTCAATTCATTTTTTTCGATAGTCAACTCGCCCATATTGAAACTATTTGTATATACTTATTTGATGGTTATATTGCTAAGGTGTTGTTTTATGTCTTGTATAATTTAATATAATATCCTAAGTATTATTTACAGTAATTTTTAAGAATTTTTATGGTAGCAAGAATTTTCAAAACTTCTAAAACTGCAATGCAGTCGGGGACAGGTAATTCAGATCAATGGTTTCTAGAATTTGATCAAAATGATGATAGACCGATAGATGAGGTCATGAATTGGATAGGGACTAGTGATACGACCAGTCAAGTAAGGTTAAAATTTGAAACTGAGGAAGAAGCAGCAGAATACGCAAAAAGGTATAATCTTTTATTTTTTATTGATAAAGGCGCTGAAAAAAAAATCAATATTAGAAAAAATGGGTACGGTGACAACTTCGATTACAATAGAAGAAGGCCGTGGACCCACTAACAGCTTTTGACAATCTGTATCAGTTGTTTGCCAAAAACAAACATTAATTTAATTAAAATTAAATTTACTATGGATCTGCCATATGTTACCAATTTGCAGGGCCCCGTAGCTCAGCTGGATAGAGCAACTGACTTCTAATCAGTAGGTCGTACGTTCGAATCGTACCGGGGTCACCATTTAAAAATTACAAAACACATAAGAAATTTTTAATTTAATTTAATTCCACACGAACAATATTTTTATGTTTAAGTTTTAAAAGTGGTGACTTTCGTTATTTTATGAACCATACCACAATTAAGTTATGAATTGGTTTTGTTGTGTATTAAAAGGAAAACAAAATTTCTTGTCCTAAATTTTTCTTATTAATAAAATGTAAAGTACAAACTAGTAAAGATTTTTAAATATATTAATTTTACAAAGCGGACGATAATTTGTTAAAATATTGAAACGACAATTGCAGAGTTATGAAAATGATGAACAAAAAATAAGCTTTTCATTGTCCATAATGATGAATGATATAAATTTTTTTTAAAAAAACAATTGACGAGATATTTCTTAAACATCGTTTTTAAAGAGGTGCGATCTATATAAGTGAATTTAATATTTGTATCTAGAGCCTTCTATGATTTTTAGAGATAGAAAATGTCTATTAAACCTAAATACAGAGCTGATATCGATGGACTAAGAGCAATAGCAGTAGTTTCTGTAATTTTTTTCCATGCAGATCTTAAAATTTTTAGTGGTGTATATGAGCGTGGACGTCTTTTTCGTAATAAGTTGTTGTTTAAAAAATTAATTGAGCTCGACTAGAGAGTATCACCATTGCTTTCAAAATATGGGTAGCAATTTAACTTGTAGTTGCATTCTTGATTTAGCTGAACTATACAGTCTTTTATTTCTTTTTCTTTTTTATAAGAATCCTATTTAATCCAAACATGGAATAATCTATGTTTAGCTCATTTAAACCTCAGCAAAATATTTTTTGGTAGATTGATATTGAATTATTCAAAAATTTTTAATGACAAAGCTGCCGTTTTAATTCCAACAGTCAATCCCGGACCGGAACTTAAGAAACTTGTTCTTAATTTAGGAAAATCGAAATTTATTAAGAATTTTACCCGGCAGCCAAAGATTGTTGTGGTGGATGATGGGTCACACAAAAAAGAAAGTATTGAAATTCTAAAACAAATCGCGCTTTTACCAAATTTGGAAGTTTTTCGTCATTATAAAAATAAAGGTAAAGGTAAAGCTATAAAGACGGGACTTTTAAAGCTTAGAAAAGATGTAAATTTTATTGTTACGGCAGACTCCGATGGACAGCATGCTCCAGATGACATTCTAAAGGTTTTAATTGAATGTATAACAAGTAATAAATATGTACTAGGATCAAGGAATCTTTCATCAATCTTAGTGCCGTTTAAAAGTAGGTTAGGAAATGTATTAACCAGTATTTTGTTCTACTTATCCACTGGAAAAAAAATTGAAGATACTCAAACGGGCCTTAGGGGAATTCCGCAAGCATACTTTGATTTATTTATAGAGATTGATGGAGATAGATACGAATACGAGTTTAGTGCGCTTTTGGAGGCCACCAAAGTTGATATCGTAAGCACTATACCGATACAGACAATATATTTCGAAAATAATAAAGGGTCAAATTTTAGACCAGTAAAGGATTCCTTTTTAATCTATTTTTTGTTTTTAAGATATTTTTATATTGCCTTCTGTATTTCTGTAATTGACCTAGTAGCAATTTATATAGCTACCATTATCTTTCCATTTACTTACTCGTTCTTGATCATAAGACTAATATCAGCGCATATTTACTTTTACCTTATGAAAACAAAAGTCTTCAAGTCAGAAGGAAAAATCTATTTTCAACTGTCTCTGTTTTATTTATTTTCATTGCTAAACATATTTATTTCTTGGATCACCTTTGATCAAATTTTCTTTGTTGCGGGCAATAATTTTTTCATAGGCTATTTCGCAGGGGTCGTGATTATGTTTTTCGTGAATTTTTTTATACAAAAGCATATTATATTCAAAAGAAAAAATGTCTGAAGAAGAAGAAAAAGATTTTTTAATTCGAACTGGGATTAATTGTATCGATTGTGGTGGAGCTTTGAAAAAGGCACCAAACTGTTTAAAATGTAATAAATGTAAAAGAAAATATAGCCGAAATAAATTAAAAGTGTGGGATTTTACTCCAAAACAAAAACCGGCCATTTATCTAGACTTTTACAAAAATGAGGATTACCAAAAATGGACGAAGGTTTTCGAAGAGCAAGAAATTTATGATTGGAGTATTTATAATAGTAAATTTAAGAGGGTTTTTTCCAAAGCAGGGCACAGGATCTTGGGTCGAAGAATAAAAAGATCAATTAAAGATGATGAGACTTTGGTTGAAATAGGCGCGGGAGGCGGCGCACTGTTAGATGAATTCAAAATAAACAACTATCTAGGTCTCGATACGTCAATGAAAGTATTGGCGGTTCTAAAAAAAAGGCACCCTAATGCAACCGCGATATGCGTGTCCGGACGAAAACTACCTTTTCAAAGTTCTTCAATAATCCATTTGGTATCTCTGCATACATTAGAGCACATTTACCATCTAGCTGAGCATCTCCAAGAAGTGAAAAGAATTTTAAAGCAAAATGGAAAATTCTATTTTGTTATTCCAACCGAAGGGGGATGGGCATTCTACCTAGGGCGTCTGCTATTCACTGGGCCACATGTAAGAAGAAAATATAAAATAAATGCTCACGAAGTGATGGCGCGGGAGCATATCAATGATGCAAGAAGAGTACTAAAGTTTCTAAGATTTTATTTTTCTTCGGTAAAAAAGACTTTCTGGCCAATCTCAATTCCTATTTTATCAATTAATGTTATGATCTATGGCTTTTGTAAAAACAAGAAAGAAACTTGATATTGCACTTAATAAGATAGGAATTCATTAAGACATTAGGAATTCATTAAGACATTATTTGTAGTTTACTAACACAATGTCTTTACAATAACTATTTTATTTATTAAATTACCTTGTTTTTTGGGTGTTGCGAATTTGAAAAGAGAGCTTTAAGAATTTTTTGTTTTTCAAAAAATATCAGCACCTTGATAATGCAAGTATTCGTAATAAAAGTCGTTACCAGCGCTCTGGTATGCGGGATTTTAGTAAATCTTGGAATTTTAACACTATTTGACTATGGTGACTTTAATCATTACGCAAGACGACTAGGTTTTATCAGTCCCAACTTTCTATACTCTATAGTGATACGTTCAATGTCATTAGAAACAATTGCGCATCCGGTATTGGTAATTTCTGCGATCATTGGGTCAGTATGTGTTGATGTTTTATGTATATTGCTACTCATTCAATATGCTTGCAATAGAAAGTTTCTATTTTTAGGTTATTGTTTATTTTGTTTTCATCCTTATTTCGCTGTTTACACTTTCAGGTTAGATACTTTATTTTTTTCCAAATTAGCTTGCATAATGTTTATTTTACACGTTTCAAATAGTGAGCTTTTCAAACTGCGTTACTCATCTGTAGTAATTGCTTTTTTAGTATGTTTTAGACTATCTGCAATTATATTCCTTTTTGGTATTTTCATTAATCGGCTCATAGATATTCGCTTCAAAATTTTTAATTTAAAGGCGGCTATAATAATTATGGTTTTAATAACATATACCGCTGCAGTATTATATATGAATGGCAACTACACTTCACAAGTATACTATGGATCAAAAGATTATGGTTGGGATACATCTTATAGTGTCTCAATTTTTGGAAACTTTGGTTATTTAGTAGATACCTTATTACTTTTTATGTTGAAGATACTAGTATTGTTTGGAGGTCGGGAGGCTCTTTTTACTAACGGCTTAAATTACTTTACTAGTGACTGGGTCGGAGTGATACAACTTGTAATTTTTTTAATTTTAGCGATTTTTCATCTGTTCTGTCTTATAAAATTTATATCTTTCACAAGCTTAAATAAAAAAGTTTTTATAACATGCCTCTCTCTATTCCCATTGATTTTATGTATTTTTACAGTTTTTCATATGAGGTATCTGCTCACATATTATCCAATGATATTGTTGGGATTTTTGTGGTTTATAAACCCAAAACAAAAAGCCTGAAAAATCTAAAAAAATTTCTGCGGATAATAAAAATTGATATTTTTAGTGACATAAATAAAAAGGTGTCATAATTAAAAAGCATCCACATCTGTAAATTAAGATAATTTGTCATGCTATGATAAAGTTTCTTTATAATAAGGTTGATAAAATAAGCTATAAAAGCGTATTTGTGAGTGATTTTTTCTTACTGTGATAAATAAAAATTAGATTCTTTCTTTTTTAAAAAATATGGAAAATGTTTTATGGGAAATATCTTTAAAAACCAAATTTCAGTAACTATTGACCTTGAAGATTACAGAAGAAAAAAAAACACATGCAAAAGGTGTTACGAGGAAACAACGAGTATCATTCTAGATTGGTTAAGAGAAAAAAAAATAAGAGCTACATTTTTTGTCGTTGGTCAGTTGGCAGAAGAAAGTCCTTATCTTATAAAAGAAATCAGTTTGAACCACGATATTGCATTTCATAGTTTTGACCACACACCTTTAACGGATGAAAATATTCATAGTTTTGTGACAAAAACATTTGAAAGCAAGAAATTTATTGAAGATCTTGTTGGAAAGAAAATTATTGGTTTTAGGGCTCCTTGCTTTTCTCTCACTCCCCAAACTCAGTGGGTTACGAATATACTCAGTGAGCTGGAGTTTGAATATAGTTCAAGTACTATACCTACAAAGATGCCAAAGTTTGGATTCCCTGGAATCCCTCAGACCCCATTTAAATGGGAAAGTGGGATAGTAGAGTTTCCAATGGTACTAAGCAATGTTCTTGGAAGAGAAATACCATCTATAGGAGGGGCATATTTAAGATTTCTTCCCGTATGGCTCATGTTGAAAACTCTTAAAAAGAAAGGATTTAGATGGACTTATTTGCATCCCCAGGACATATATTTGAAAAATAATTTTAATGTCGTAAAGGGGTTAAATTTTTTCCAAAGCGTTCTTTATCACTATAATAGGAAAAAAACTCTCAACAGCATAGAAACGATTCTAAAATGTCATAAGGTAGTTAACTTGGAGTGCTACTTAAAAAATATTAATAAATCGTCACTGCCAGAATTCAAATAATGAAAAACTATGAGATAAAGCCAGTAGCCATTTCGTTTGAAAGGCTCTTGCAATATGAAAATTTTTTATCAGGTATCTTCCCAAGGAGAGCAGACATCAGTAAAGATTATTTAGAGTGGTTGTACTCAAATAACCCAAACGGAAAAGTATTGGGCTATGATGCTTGGTTTGGTAAAGATTTAGTGGCTCACTATGTTTGTATTCCCCGAAAAGCTTATTGGAGAGGAAAGATAAGAAAAATTCTTTTGTCATTAAATACAGCCACACATCATGCCCATCGAAATAAAGGCTTATTTACCTTGTTAGCAAAGAGAACCTATAAAAAAGCTAAGATAGAAGGATTTGAGGCAATTGTAGGAGTTGCAAATTCAAATTCCACCCACGGCTTTATAAACAAACTAGAGTTCAGTTTTATTACGGCTCTTAATATTCAAGTTGGATTTGGAAAATTGAATATAAAATTAACAGACATTTTAAACTCTGGTTGTTTTAGAATTATATGGACTAATAGAGATATTAAGTGGAGATTAAATTGCCCTAGAGAAAAAGTTTTTATAAAAAGGAATCAGACAGTGCTCAGTTTTTTTACTTTAAAATATAGTAAATTTTTTGTTCCATATGCAGAAAATCCCTTTATCAAGGCTTTTTCAGAGTTAAAAACAAAAGAAAAAAAGGGATTTAAATTTATGCGTTTATTTGTTGGGCTGGTACCAACGAGTGTTTTAGAAAAAAACTTTTTTTTTAACCTACCTTATAGTCTTAAACCAGCTCCGTTAAATCTTATTTTTAAAAGCTTGACGGAAGAAGAAAACGTTCCTTTAAAAGAAAATATTTTTTTTACCTTTCTGGACTTTGATATTTTGTAACTGATACCTAGCCCAATTAAAACTTTAACTATTCCTTTGCTAGCTTCTAGAGAGAACAAAGTTCCGTTGGTCATAATAATTAAAGATAACGGAAAAAGTTACCAAATCTCATTTCAAAAATCAGAATAGTAAAAGGTTTGGAAGATATCGTGGACCATTTTTTTAAATTTATAGATTTTTATGCCAGTGATCTGAATTTTTTTATTAGTAGATTAATTTTCAATTAATCGGCTTTTTACTCAAAGGCACTTGCGTTGTTACTTTGTAGATGATAGTAAAATATTGTGATAGATTTTTTGTTAGTCAAACACTTGATAAGTGGCTTATCAATATGTTTTAGGGGTATCAAATTAAAAAAGAGGTCAACCTAACAACGCTTAAAGTATTTTGCTTACAATAAGATTAATCACGAAGCTCTTAACCAATTAAGAAAATCGTTAGGTGTTTAATTATTTAAATTTAGCTAGATCTAAAAATGGCATCCTATTACTTTGTCTGGCAATGCTGGGGTGGGCTGGCAATACAATTGCTGGTAGAGTATCAACAGGTGAGATTTCGCCGATGCTTGTTGTATTTTTAAGATGGGTCATCATATCAATTTTTTTGGTAATAATTTTAAACAGGAAGCTGATCAGTTCATTGCCACTGATCAGTGAAAAAATTATTTGGCTTTGTCTGATGGGTTCACTCGGATTAACAGGCTTCAATGCCTTATTTTATATTGCCGCTCAGAATACTACTGCCATAAATCTTGGAATTATTCAGGGTATTATGCCTGCGATAATCCTTTTAGGGTCTGTCGTATTTTTTAAAGAGAAAGTAAACTCTATCAAGATCATTGGATTAGTCATAGCCTTCATAGGAGTCCTTGTGGTGGTCAGTCAAGGTGAAGTCCAGAGAGTTCTTTTACTCTCTTTTAATTATGGAGATATTGTAATGTTAAGTGCTTGCTTTTTTTACTCTGGATTTACACTTGGATTGAAAAACAAACCAACAATTGATCCGCTAGTATTGATGACATATTTTTCTCTTAGCGCAATGTTTTTTTCTATGCCCTTAATTACTATAGAATATTATTTAGGTAGCTCACAGTTCCCTACCACTCGCATAGCTTGGCTTACTATACTTTACATTGCCTTTGTTCCATCTTTTCTTGCTCAGGTTTTCTTTATAAGAGGGGTCGAGCTTGTAGGAGCATCAAAAGCAGGTCTTTTTATAAATTTTTTACCTATATTCGCTGCAATTCTAGGTGTGCTTTTGTTGGGTGAGAGCTTGTACACGTATCATTTAATCTCGTTATTTTTTGTTTTGTTTGGTATTTATTTATTCATGGTTCTTGGAGAAAAAGAAAGAAAATTATATTAAAAAAATTGGAGTTCAAATCTTTGTTGTGTCATCAAATAATAATTCAAGATCTTTGTAAACTGCTGTAAAAAAATGCAACTATACAAAAATAAATACTTTAAAAAAATATTGAGGGAAGAAAAAAAATTGCCGTTTATTGAAGCCAACGAACTTCAAAATCCTGCACGACAACAGGCATTTACATTTTTTTTCGATGAAATATCTCTTGATATTACGAGACAGGTTCTTGACTTAAATCAATTCACTACACTCCAAAAGGTTGGCAGGGCTATAGACATGGAGGATAAAAAAAAGAAGCTTTGTGATGGGTCCTATATGAATGTTACTGAAGATAGGTTTGTAACCCACTTTCTTGAGAGAAAACCAAAATTTTTAAGAGAAAAAGCCAAGAGATATAGGTTATTCATAAGGTCTCTAGAACGGAAGAAAATTAAAAAATTAATAAATGTGGGAATAGGAGGTTCAGACCTTGGAGTGAAAATGGTGTACTATGCACTAAAGCATGAAAGGCAAGGACCTTCTCTAATAAACATATCAAATTTAGATTTCACAAATCTACAAAATGTTCTTGAAAAAGAAGATATAAAAGAAACATTCTTTATCTTTAATTCGAAATCCTTCTCTACAGAAGAGACTCTGGTTAATCTAAGGTTTGTGAAAAATTTCCTTGCCATTAAGGGATTAGATCTAAATGATCATGCGGTGGCAGTCACGTCTTCTCCGGAAAAAGCGTTTGAAATAGGTTTTAAAAGTAAATCTATTTTCGAGGTTTCCAAAGGAGTGGGAGGTCGTTTTTCTTTGTGGTCACATTTTGGATTAGGTTTAGTAGCTACCCTGGGTTTAGATACATATACACAGCTTCTTGAAGGTGCTTATAAAATGGATAAGCATTTTCTAGAAGCGCCACTACGGGCAAATTTGCCTTATATTCTTGGTTTAACAAGAATTTGGAATAGAAACGTTCTAAATCTTAAAAATCTGGCTATTGTACCTTATGAAAATAGGCTTAAATATTTTCCTAATTGGTTTCAGCAGGTGGAAATGGAAAGTAATGGCAAAAGTTGTGACTTACTAGGCAATGATCTTCAGTTGCCTACGGCACCCTTGGTTTTTGGTGAAATTGGTACGGAGTCCCAACATAGTTTTTTTCAATTACTTCACCAAGGAGTAGATCGTATCCCGGTGGAGTTTCTAGTGCCACTTAAGGGCATGTCTAAATTTGGTGAAAACGAAAAAGAACTAGCACCTCATTCAAGGTTGGTGGTAAACGCCATTGCTCAAGCGGAAGCGCTGATCATGGGGACACAGAAAAATAAAGTTAATTTTAGGAACATGTCGGGTAATCGACCTTCTACATTTATAAGTTGGGACCAAACTAACGCTGAGTCCCTAGGCAAACTGCTTGCGCTTTATGAAAATGCAACTATTGTGTGTGGATTGCTGTGGGGAATTAATAGTTTTGATCAATGGGGTGTTGAACTAGGAAAGAAGATATCAAGAAATATATATACTGGCCAAAATTTGGAAGACCTATCTTACAGCGCGAAGAAAATGTTAAAAGATATTTTATAGATATTGATCAATTTCTTTTTACTCAGACTAATATTTTACTTTATTACACTTTTTTTTCAAACTGATACTTAGTTGTTTGCCCTCGAGAAGTGAACAGTAGGCCTTGATAAATATCTCATGGAAATTGAACTTTTTGGCTCGTTTTATCTTAATATGTTTGGTAGCCAGGTGGAGGCCCAAGGAAAAAAAATCATTAAAGCTCCATAAATTATTCCAATTAGCGTAAATAATGGTATTTCCCTAAAAGCCTTTCCTGGATCTTCCCCTACTACTCCAGCAGACGTATAAATTCCTACACAAACAGGAGGTGTAATCATGCCAATCCCAGCAAATGCAACAAATACAACATAAAGGTGTAATAAGCTCTGATCAAAAGAAAGAGCAATAGCAGCAAAAATAGGAACAGTTAAATAGAAAACAGGAACTATTTCTATGAAAGTTCCCAGAAACAAACAAACAACAGCAAGCATGATCCAAAACAAGAGGGGGCTTGCGCCCATTGATGTGAAGAACTCAATTATTTTTTGAGGAGTTTGTGTATATGTCAATACCACGCTTAAAAATGTTGCTGTTGCTATTATTGAAAAAATAACAGCAGTAGTAATCGCTGTTTCTTTTAAACATAATACTAAACCTTTAAAAGTTAATTCTCGGTAAATAATAAAGCCTATGAGAGCTGCCCATACACCGGCAACTGCTGCAGATTCGGAGGGAGTTAGAAGCCCGGCGTAAATTCCTCCTAAAATAATAAAGGGAGTTACTAGTGCAGGTAACGCCTTAAAAAATGAGGTTATTTTTTCCTTGCTAGTAGCTTTTTTAAGCCTTCTAATTTTTCGGCACTTTATAAGAACTACTGCAACCATTAAAAATAGAAGTATAATTCCGGGTATTATCCCAGCGGCGAAAGTTTGAGATACTGGTACATTAGTAAGAGCACTATAAAGTATGGCTGCGTTCGATGGAGGAATTAAGGCCTCTAAAAGAGCGGCCGAAGCGGCAAGCACAACCACGAAAGGTGTTGGGTAGCCTTGCTCAATCATTTTTGGCATCATTATGGTTCCTACCGCTGTGATAGCCGCAAGTATTGACCCGCAGAAGGCAGCAAAAAAACCCATTGCTACTACCATAGCTACACCAAGTCCCCCCGGCCAATGTCCTACTAGAGCAGTGCAAAAGTTTACTAGTCTGGTCGCGGCACCGCCCCTTAACATTACCATTCCAGCAAAAATGAACAGAGGTACGGCTACCAAGATATGTTTTGTTAAAGCAGCAAAAGAAATTTGTATCAATACAGACCAAGGAAGATTTAACCCCCATATAGCCGCAATTGATGATCCCAAGCCAAATACGATAAATATAGGGATTCCCAAAAGTAACAAGATAAACGAAAGTGACATTGATAATGAGAACATATGACTAGCCAGCTTTGATTATTAATTTTTTGAGATTCTTAATTTCTTCTAAAAACATTTGCGTTGAAAATAGTATAAGGATTAAAAATCCAGTCGGAAAAGCTAAGTACATCCACCAAATTGGTACATCAATTTCTAGCTCCATTTTTTGACCAAGATTATAATAAAGGACAGTTGCATCTATACCCGCTTTGCAAAAAATTACACCAGCCGTAAAAGCAACGATAGCGACAAAAATTCTTAAAATAATTTTGTTTTTATCGGAGAGAATACTCGTCAAAAAATCAACTTTTATATGCTTGCTTTGAACTAGGAGAGGGCCCAATAATGGGAAAACCAACCAGCTTGTCAGTACCGGGGGCAATTCAATAAACCAATCGTAACCAATACCAGATACATATCGAGTTAAAGCGCTCATTGAAAGAGCTAGAACCATTAGAGCTATAATAACCGTTGCTAGCCATAAAATTATTTTTTTTAAAATATTATTTATGGCCAGCAGAACGTATAGCATAACAGCACTAATTTAGAGATGCCACATAGTCTTCAGCGGCTTTTAATGCTTTTGCGTCAATCATGTCAGCCATCGCGGGGATTACTTTATCATTCATTAACTTATCAAATTTTGCCTTCTCTGCTCCAGACAAAACGGTAATAATACCTCCCTTATCCTGAAATTGTTTAAGCGTATCTTCTCCCGCTTCCATAATCCCATTAGTTGATAAGTCGCCCACTTCTTTACCTACCTCTAAAATTATTTTTTGTAAATCTTGTGATAGCGAGTCAAACCACTGAGCATTAGCCATTACAAATGCGTCGGCATAATACTGATATGGCTTCTGAGCGTATTTTAAAAATTCCCACCAACTATAGGCTCCGATGCTTTGAGGAGGACTATTTATTGTGTCGATCATGCCGGTTTGTAATGCAGTGTATACTTCACCTGTCGGCAAAGAGACTCTTTTCGACCCAAATGCATCCCACATTGGTTCCTCACTTTTTAACAACCTTCTAGCCTTCAAGTCTTTCATAGCATCGACCCCAGTCAGCTCTCTTTTGCTGCTAAAAGTCATTACTGGGCCTACGGGGTTATACATAATCAACTTCGAATTTGTTTTTTTGGTAATTTCATTCCAAATCTTCTTTCCTTCGGGTGAGACTTGAAAAAAGTTTCGTTGATCATCATATGACCGGAATAAACTGGGGTAAGAAGCAATATTAAAATTTTTGTTGATAGGTGGAAAGCTAACAACGCCAACTATTCCTCCAAGCTCTACTGCCCCTGATGTGACAGCTCCCATCACTTCTCTTATTCCAAAAAGCTGTTTTGAAGGATAAACTTCTATCTTTAATTTACCCTTTGCACGCTCATTTACTCTATCTGCAAAAATCTGTGCGTGCTTAGCGCAGTGGTGTTTTGCACTCCAATGTACTGATAAGCGTGCAACTTGTTCGGCTGAACTTAAGTTTACTGTTAAAAGCAAAAGAGCTATCGCTGGAATAAAAATTTTCCTGATTAGTCCAAAAAATTGCGCTTTCATTTTTCCCTCCCAAAAAAAATTGAATACATATTTCCATTATAGGGAATAATTTATAGGAATCGTAACTATTATTTTTTTAATAAAGTTTTAAATGCAGCTTCAAATCGTGCTTTGTCGATTTGTCTCGACAACCGCAAGTTTGTTACTTTATCCCGAGTTGAATTGGTTTCTTTAGACAGAACCTCATTTAAGAGATGTTTTTTGTGTAACTTTTTTTTGTCTTCGCCATTTTTCAACTGTTCATACCTTTGAATTATAACTTTATGATTTTATCGGAATCTTACGAGGAGTTTCTTTTTTTGGTTCTTCTTTATATAGATGAATAGACAATAGCCCATCTTTAAACTCAGCTCCACCAATTCTCACATTATTAGCTAATCTAAAAGTTTTAGTAAACGCGCGTTTAGCTATTCCTTTATGTATATATTCGTATTGACCATTTTTGTCACCACTGCCACAAACTACCAATTCACTTGACGTTGCTTCGATGATGAGATCATTTGTACTGAAGCCAGCAAGTGCAAGAACAATTATAAAACTATTATTTGAAAGTTTTTTTATATCGTAGGCTGGATAAGTAGACTGCTTCATGGACGACATCCGCTCAATTTCGTCAAAAAGGCTCTCAAATCCAACAAAAGAACTCATGTAGGGAGAAGATAAAAAGCTCATATTATTGCAAACCTTATAAAAAAAGATATATATCGCTAACGCTTATCACCAGAAAATAAACATTTAGCAAAGATAGTTCTAACCTATCAAAAAGGTTTAAGCAAATGCGTTTATACAATTTCTTCCAAAAAATTAATTCGAATGGTATTGAAAAATTTTTTTTACAATTATAACATTAAGAGGCCTCGGGGTGCCATATGGCTGAGATGTTAAACAGACCCGTTGAACCTGAACCGGTTAACACCGGCGTAGGAAAGGTGTTTAGGTTTTCGCTAGGCGCCTAGGAAATATGATAAGGAGTTTAGTATGAAAATAATTTTAAGCATGTTGACTGGATTAGTGTTTTTTACCTCTGTGTTGTACTCAGAGGACAGGCAAAATTTGGTTGTTTACACTTACGATAGTTTTAATTCGGATTGGGGGCCAGGGCCTCAGCTAGAAAAAGCTTTTGAAAATATTTGTGATTGCGACTTAAAGTTTGTAACTGCTGGAGATGGTGCAGCTCTGCTAGCAAAATTACGTTTAGAAGGAAAGAAAACGAAAGCTGACGTAGTGGTTGGCTTAGATACTAATTTACTTCAATCTGCAAAAGACTCTGGACTATTCAGCCCTCATAGTTTGAACATAAGCTTAGATCTTCCGATTGCTTGGAAGGATGAGATATTCATGCCTTTTGATTGGGGATATTTTTCTTTTGTTTTTGATAAACGTAAAACAACAAATATTCCAAAGTCATTTGACGAGCTTGCAAATTCAGATCTAAAAATCGCTATTCAAGATCCTCGAAGTTCAACACCTGGTTTAGGGTTGGTTCTATGGATTGAGAAATTATATAATATTGAGAGTAAAAATTTTTGGCAGCAAATAGCCGATAATGTAGTTACCGTGACCCCGGGTTGGTCAGAAGCCTATGGGCTATTTATTGAAGGAGAGGTCGATGGTGTACTGTCTTATACAACTTCACCCGCGTATCATAAAGTTGCAGAGAATGATAACTCTAAAGTAGCAGCGATATTTGATGAGGGTCACTTGATGCAAATTGAAGTGGGGGCCATTCTGGAGAAATCAAAACAAAAGCGGTTAGCTGCTGACTTTCTCGCATTTATGACTTCAAGTGAAGCTCAATCGATAATACCGACTACAAATTGGATGTACCCTGCAAAGCAACCGGATATAGAACTTCCTGCTGCATTCAAAGAAGGTTTAACCGAAATAAAACCAATTTATTTGGATCCAAATACGGCCAGTTCTTTAAAAGTGTCAGCTATTGAAGTCTGGAAGAGGGAGTTGAGAAAATAAAGCTGTTTGGGTTCATATGCTTCTTTGGGATCCTATTTATTGGGATGGGGTCAATATCGGTTCTCATATTTCATTCCAGATATTTTACATTTATTACTGCTTATGAGGCACAAGTCATAATTTTTACTATGAGCCAGGCGTTCCTGTCTGCCGCTTTGTCTCTTTTACTTGCAATTCCGATATCTAGAGCGATCTATAGAAATGAGTTCTTTTGCAAAAATCAAATTATATCTCTTATCGGCATACTTTTTGTTTTGCCAATATTGGTTGTAATTTTAGCTGTAATTAATGTTTTTGGTATCAACGGAATTATGAACCAGTTTGTGAGTTTTTTAGGATTTGAAAAAATTTCTATTTATGGGTTA
The DNA here is from genome assembly GCA_902524655.1 of uncultured Alphaproteobacteria bacterium. Lineage (GTDB taxonomy): Bacteria > Pseudomonadota > Alphaproteobacteria > Rhodobacterales > Rhodobacteraceae > CACIJG01. The sequence goes on from CABZEG010000008.1 coordinate 49,067, forward strand.
ATTGGGATCTTAACCGGCCACATCCTCATAAATATGCCGTTCGCTGTGCGATTATTAATTTCAGGATGGTCAATGATTCCAACGGAGCATGTTAGGCTGGCTAAACAACTCGGTTTCAACACACACGCGTTTTTCAAACATATAGAACTTCCGATGTTAGTAAAAATAGCCCCGAGCATTTTTACAATTATTTTTTTATATTGTTCATTGACTTTCTCAATTGCTTTAGTGTTGGGGGGAGGTCCAAGTGCCACGACAGTGGAATTAGCAATATATCAGACAATAATATTCGAAGGTGATTTATCTGCAGCTGCTAGGCTTTCAACTTTGCAATTGATATTACTAACTCTTTTATTGATTTTATCGACAAGGTTTACGGGCAACATGTTTATTGAACAGACCATTATATTGAAAAATGATATACATGGACCTAAAACCTTATTTACGCATTGGATCGATTGCTTTTTTATTATTCTTTTTTGTGTATTCATTTTCTTACCAATTCTTATAATTGTTTGCAAAGGACTTGCAAATATCGCCGTGCCAACAGATAATCTTATTTTGTCTGCAATGAACTCAATTTTAGTTGCTTTGTTAGCCACTTTTATAAACTTAACTCTTTCATTAGCACTCTGTATACTGATAGTCGACGAAAAACAAAAGTTCTTGAAAATATTAATTGAGGTAGGCTCCTTCAGTATTATATGTATTTCTCCACTTGTTTTTGGAACAGCGCTTTTTCTACTCTTATTTGAACATATTGATCTCTCTGCAAACGCCTTACTATTGACCGCATTTACTAACGGTGTCCTAATGATTCCGATATCTCTCGCAATTCTATTGCCAGGGTTTAAAAAAATAAAAGCGAGATACGGAAAGCTTATGAACATAATTGGTGTGCCGAGAACGAGTGAATTAGCAAAGTTTTATGTCCCATTACTTAAAAAAAATATTAAGTTTTCATGTGCTTTGGTGTTTGCTCTATCGATTGGAGATTTGGGTATTATAGTACTTTTTTCTGGCAATGATATAGGTACTTTACCAATGTACCTCTATAGGTTGATCGGAAGTTATAGGATGGATGAATCCTATTTCGTTTCAATGATACTTTTGCTATTGGCCTTCATCTCCTTTTGGCTGATAGAAAATGGTAATTTAAATGTTTTTAAGCGCAAGCAAATGTCAGATTAAGAACGGAGAATTTTCTGTTCAATGTGACTTTACTGTCGAGAGCGGTGATCATCTTAGCCTTTTTGGTCCTTCTGGAAGCGGAAAGAGTTCGGTGCTGTTAGGACTTGCTGGGTTTTTACCAATCATCAATGGAGATTTGATTTATGACGATAAACCAATTTCAAATATAGAGCCAAAGGATAGGCCTTTTGATTTACTCTTTCAGGAAAATAATCTTTTCCCACATCTTACCGTGTCTAGAAATATACTTTTAGGATTGGGAGCAAAGGCGAAAATGGACTTGCAAAATTCTCATATAGTGAACGAGATCTTAGATCTTGTTGGATTATACAAAGAAAGAAATAGACTTCCTCAAGACATTTCAGGAGGCCAAAGAAGTCGTGCAGCTATTGCGCGCTCTTTAATAAGGAAAAAGCCCATATTACTTCTTGACGAACCATTCGCAGCTCTGGATTTTGAATTAAAGAATGAGATACTTGCGTTGTTATTACGCGTAACAAGAAAAAATAATCTTTCAATCATACTTGTGAGCCATGATCCAAGGGACGTTCAAAAACTAGGAGGCGATGTGGTCATGTTCAGTGAAAATGGGAAAACTGATTTTTATAAAAATAAAAGGTTTTGGTCAAAATTTTCTTTTAAATTACATTTATAATGAGACTTACCCATAAGATATCAATAATATTAAGGTTTGCATGTAAGCAGAAATGATTTTTGAATTGATAGAGCTATTGAGAGAGAAAAAATGAAATCTGTACAACTTATTAAAAAAGAGGATATCGGTTTCTTGTATTTAAACTCTCCGAAAACCAAGAATGCTCTAAAATTAGAAGATATGGAATTGATAAGAGACATTCTTGATAAAGAGGCTAAATCAGATATTTATGCGCTAGTAATTTCCGGTAGGGGTGACGTTTTTTGCTCGGGAGCTGACTTTTCTGAGATTATTTCAATAATTGGAAAAAATAAAAAAGATAAAGAGTTACAATCAAACGACATGTCAAAATTATGTGATGCTATTCAAAACTTTCCTCTTCCTACAGTGTGTGCTTTAAATGGGAGCGCATATGGTGGTGGTGTAGAAATAGCTTGTGCCTGTGATTTTAGAATTGCTGTTTCAAATATTGAAATTATGGTGCCTCCAGCCAAGATTGGAATTCATTATCACCCAGCTGGAATAAAAAGATTTTTAAATATTTTCGGAGCAAGTGCTACCAAGAGATTATTACTCACAGCAACAAAAATGTCAGAAAAAGAACTCAAAAATGTTGGATTTTTTGATGAGATAATAAATGAAGGCGAGAATATCATTGAGAGAGCACAAGATTTTATTAAGCAATGTAAAGAGTTATCGCCTGAAGCTGTTAGAGGCATGAAACTCTCTATAAATGACATACTAATGGATGGTTTGAACATCCAAAGTCTCCATTCACGTATTAAAAATACGCTTGAGTCTCAGTATTTAGAACGCCAACTGAAATCTATCAAAGAAAAAATACTCCTAGTAGATAAGTAAAAGATTTTTATGCAGAAAGCATACCTTCAAGTCTTTTTGTTATTAGATTATCAGCTTCACTCATTATTCCGTCTATAAGTTCTTTACAGCTGGGTATGTCATTAATAAGACCAACTACCATTCCACATGACCACGCCCCTGCTTCCATTTCTCCATCAAGCATTACTTTAGGATATACACCTGCCACCTCATCCATAATGTCTTCAAATTTAATATTAGAGCCTAGCTCTTTTTCTTTTTCTAATAATTTTTCTACTGCAGAGTTATTCAATACTCTTTCTGTATTTCTCAGTGGACGCATAACAAGTCTTGTATCTAATTCTGTGGCATTAATTATCGCCTCTTTTACTCTTTCGTGACATGGAGCTTCCTTAGTAGCCATAAATCTTGTTCCCATATTCATTCCATCAGCTCCCATCGCAAGCGAGGCAACTAAGCTTCGCGCGTCTGCCATTCCTCCTGATGCGACAAATGGAATTTTCAACTCCTCAGCTGCTCTGGGAAGTAAAATCATATTTGGCATATCGTCTTCTCCGGGATGTCCTCCACATTCAAAGCCATCGACAGATACAGCATCACATCCTATAGCTTCAGCTTTGAGTGAGTGTCTAACAGAGGTACATTTGTGGATAACTTTTATGTCGGCTTTTTTTAATTGTTCCATATAAGGTTGGGGATTTCTACCTGCGGTCTCTACAATCTTAATTCCCCCATCTATAATTGCATCAATATATCCGGGATAGTCAGGCGCCGCTACCGTTGGAAGAAATGTTAAATTCACTCCAAACGGATTATCTGTCATTTCGTGGCATCTCGCTATCTCTTTTGCAAGATCGTTTGGGGTCTTCTGGGTAAGTCCAGTTATTATGCCTAAGCCACCAGCATTTGAAACAGCAGAGGCAAGCTCGGCAAATCCCACATAGTGCATACCACCCTGAATTATTGGGTGTTGAATGTTGAATAATTCTGTTATCCGGGTTTTCATTTTCTATTCCTATTTTTCTTTAATGCTATGACATTTAAGTTCAAATATAAAACTATTTTTTTGCTAGATAGGGTAAAATAGCAGAAAAATCCATACCATTGCCACCCTCGGAAATGAAAGTTTCATATATCTCAGTTGCGTGCTTACCCAATTCAGTAGGGGCTGACACTGATTCTGCAGCTTCTTGAGAAAGCCTAAGGTCCTTTAACATCAAGTCAGCTGCGAAACCAGGTTTATAGTCTCTGTCTGCGGGACTTTCTGGCCCTACAGCAGGAGCTGGGCAATATGTATTTACAGACCAGCAAGATCCTGAAGATGTTGATACAACGTCAAATAATCGATTCCAATTTAGATTTAGTTTTTGAGCCAAATTAAAAGCTTCGCATACTCCTATCATTGAAATTCCCAAAATCATATTATTACAAATCTTTGCTGACTGACCAGATCCGGGCCCACCGCATAGAACAGATTTCTGTCCCATTATTGCAAAATATGGTTCTACTTGGTCATAAGCATCTTTTTCTCCCCCAACCATAAATGTCAGTGTGCCATTCTCTGCACCTACAACACCACCAGATACTGGAGCATCTATTACCGCTATTGAATTTTTTTCAGCCTCTTTTGATACATGCAAGGCACTTTGCACGTCCACTGTTGAACAATCAACAAGTATTGTTTTAGGGGTACACAAGGGTATGAGTTCCTCATATACATTTCTCAAAACATTTCCATCAGGCAACATAGAAAAAATAATACTGCATTCCTCTGCTATTTTAATAATGGGGTCTTGAGTAATATCTCTGACATTGGTTGGAGCGACGTCAAAACCTAACAACTCATGACCAGCTTTAATTAAATTTCTTGCCATGGGTGCACCCATGTTGCCAAGCCCTATAAATCCTATTTTCATGTTAGTGTACTCCTTAGTTTAACGGTGAATAGTCTGAAAAAAAGGTTTGAGATCTTCATCTGAAATTTCGCCCAGATTTTTGATTTTCCATAATGGAGTTCGGTCCTTATCGATAACAGCTGCTCTTATTCCTTCTTGGAAATCTCCAAATTCTTGTGATCGAGCAGTAAAACTATATTCTGTATCTAGGGCGTCTGAAATATTATTCTGAACCTTTTCCATCTTTAGCATCAATATTGTATAAGCAACTGAAATAGGGGAGTTAAATCTTAATGCTCTCAAGTCCTTTTCAAAAAATGGGTGCTTTAATCTCGACTCTATATTCTTAGTTGATACATCAACCATAGCTTCTGAAATTTGTGAAAAAGAGTTTTCAATTGCTGATGACCCTATACTTGCCTGAAATTTCTTTATCCAGTCAATATTTCCAGTAACAAAAAGTTTTTCTTTTAGATCCTCCCACTTTGTTTCCGGTATGAAGTAATCAGCGAACCCACAATAAATAGCATCACTTGCTTTCATCCTTTTCCCAGTTACACCCAAAAAGGTACCTATATTTCCAGGTAGTTTTGAAAGAAGAAAAGAGCCTCCAACGTCGGGAACTAGACCAATGCTACATTCCGGCATTGCTATTTTGCTTGTTTCTCCTACTATTCTATGACTGCCATGGCATGAAACACCGACACCTCCACCCATCGTGAAACCTTGCATGAAAGCTACAAAAGGTTTCTTATAATTAGCAATTTTCTCATTTAGACGATACTCGTCAGCCCAGAACTTTTGACCATAAGCAAAGTTTTTATTAAACCCATTTTCGTATAGAATCTGAATGTCGCCACCAGCACAAAAGGCTCTATCCCCTTTAGCGTCGATAATTATGAAGGCTATGCCTTCGTCGGTTTCCCATTCAATCAATGCTTTCTCTATAGAGAGTATCATCGAATAGGTTAGTGAGTTTAACACTGCGGGACGATTTAAAGTTATATGGCCTACATAGCCTGATTTTCGTATAAAAATATCCTCCGACATTTTTACTCAGACAAAATGGCTCTTGCTATAATTACTCTCATAATCTCATTTGTTCCCTCTAGAATTTGATGAACACGAAGATCACGCACTATTTTCTCTATTCCATACTCTTCGAGATAGCCATAACCACCAAGTATTTGTAAGGCGGTATTTGATACTTCAAATGATACATCTGTAACTAAGCGCTTCGCCATTGCGACAGAGACAGTAGCATCCGGCTTTGAATTATCTAATTTCCAAGCGGCGCTTCTCAAAAAAAGTCTTGCCGCCTCGAGTTGTGTTGCCATATCTGCCAACTTAAATTCTATAGACTGAAATCTACTGATAGGTTTACCAAACGCTGATCTTTCCTTTGAATATGATTTTGCAATTTCGTAGGCCTTTTGTGCGCCGCCTAATGACGCAGCGGCAATATTTAGCCTTCCCCCATCTAAGCCCTCCATAGCGTATTTGAAGCCAGCACCTTCTTCACCTACAAGGTTTGCAGCAGGAATTGAGCAGTTATCTAATTGCACGATTGCGGTTGGTTGTGCTTTCCATCCCATTTTTTGCTCTTTTTTTCCGAAACTGAGACCTTTTTGTCCATTTTCAACTAAGACCATTGATATACCGTTCGGTGTTTGATCTCCAGTTCTACACAGTACAACGTATAAATCTGAAAAACCCCCACCGGATATAAATGATTTTGATCCATTAAGGCTATATCCCTCATTTGTTATTGCTGCCTTTGTTTTTAGTGCAGCGGCATCTGACCCTGATCCAGGTTCTGTTAAACAATATGAACAAACGTCATCAAAGCTTACAATATTTTTTAAGAATCTATCTTTTAAAGCTTGGTCGCCTCTCTTTGAGATTACCCATGCAGACATATTGTGAATTGAAATAAAAGAAGAGACAGAAGGGCAGGACATTGCTAGAGCTTCAAATACTAGCGTTCCGTCTAAGCGCGACATTCCGGAGCCACCATCTTCCTCAGAGACAATAATGCCTCCGAGTCCCAAAGCTCCAGCCTCCTTCAGAAGTTTTCTGGGAATTTCTTCTTTCTTTTCCCAGTCTATCGCATTTGGCGCAATAGTTTCCTCACCAAATTCCCTAGCCGTGTTATAAAGAATGTTTTGTTCTTCTGATAAAGAAAAATGCACTAGTTACTCCATTGTCGGAATTGAAAAACTTATACCTAAAATAGAGTCGCTAAAAATCGGTCCTTACACGGCTGGTAAAGATATTGATTTTGGTCCTGTAGTTACAAAAGAAGCACAAAATAAAATTTTGGGACTTGTTGATAAGGGAGTAGAACAAGGAGCATCTCTTAAAGTTGATGGAAGAAATTTCAAAATGCAGGGTTATGAAAATGGATTTTTTGTGGGTGCGTGTCTTTTTGATAATGTTACAAAAGAAATGGAAATATATAGGCAAGAGATTTTTGGACCTGTTCTGTCTACTGTACGAACTAAAAACTATGAGGAAGCTCTTGATCTTGTGAAAACGAACCAAT
>CABZEG010000009.1 GCA_902524655.1 uncultured Alphaproteobacteria bacterium
TTACAAGTCGGCCTCTGACTCCGCCATCTTCAAATCGTTTATGTGCTTCCGAAACTTGAGACGGACTATAAGTATCTGCTAACCTCAATGAAATTTTTTTTGCGTTTACAAGCTTCCTTAAATCATCTAATTTTTCGTACATGCAATCTTGAGTTCTTACCCATGTTTGCGTAAAATTTATATCACGCTCACCTGTCCCCTGATAACCTCTTACTGCGGTAAAGGAGCCTCCATTTTTGACTGCAGCAACTGCTTTTTCATTTAATAAAGCACCGTCTGCTAAGCCATCTATGCCCTCGGGAAAACGTTCCAATATATGTTCAATGAATTCTTCTCCTCTTGGAAGCGATAGATCCGCACCAAGTGATTTAATTAAATTTTGATCTTTTTCTGACGTATCTGCTATCACATATAAACCTAAAGTTTTTGCAATTTGGATAATGTAACCTCCGAAGGCCCCTGCAGAGCCAGTAACTGCTAACTTATCACCTGAATTTAAGTTTAAAAGTTCTAGAGAAAGCTTCGCCGTTAATCCATTCATCGGTAAAGTACATGCTTCTTCAAAACTCACCCCCTTAGGAATTGGCACCACTGCTCCTGATTTTAGTGTAATTTGTTCGCGGTATGCCCCATGTTGACCATTTGGTATGACCATTGCCATGACCGCGTCGCCCTTTTTGAGATGTGTTTTGACGTTTTCTCCAATCGCAACTACTTTCCCAGAAATATCCATTCCCGGAACATACGGAGGATTATATGGTTTTTGTCGTTCTGCTATACCTCCATTACGAGCTAAAATATCTGTTGGATTTATAGCTGCGCAAAACACCTGCACTAGTATTTCATCCGCTTCAGGTTTAACCTCAGGCACTTCAATAAGCTCTAGCACTTCAGGTCCGCCATGCTTCATTAAACCAATCGCACGCATCTCTACTCCTTTGATTAAGATAGAAAGTTGATTGATTTATGTTACACTATTAAAAAAGAATTTTAAATAATGTTACCAGAAGATCTTACCCCTGAACAATTTAGTAAAAAGCCCGTAGTCCTCAAAGCTCTTAATAATCCTCGTTCTCCAAGCAGTGTTTTAAATTATATGTGTGGCTGCGATATTAATAATCCTAATGATAGGAAAAGCCTTTTTTACGATGAAACAGTGGAACCACTATTAGGCATATGGTTTCGAAGTGGAACCGCTTTAGACGATATTTGCAAGCCATTTTCATCTGTTATTCGCGAATTGAAAGCAGATCCACAAACCCTAATTGAAGATGAATGGTTTACCCTTGAAGGCCAGGTTGCTAGAGTTTTACTAGCAGACCAACTATCTCGCTCGTGTTTTCGAGGTACAGCTGAAGCTTTTTCGTTTGACTATATAGGACGTGAACTCGTTCGAGACCTAGTTAGTAAAAAGAAAGTTGATCAAACTTTAAAATTGCCTCCAGCGCTACTATATTTACTCCCATGGGCTTTGGCCCACTCAGAAGAAATAAGCGACCTTGTTCGCGCATGCGATATAATTGACATGGCAATTGGTGCTTATCCTGATTTCAGTCTATTCGAAGGAAGAAATAAAAAAGCGGTAGATCAACATAGGCAAGTTCTAGAAAAATTTGGGCGTTACCCACAAAGAAATTTAGAGTTTGGAAGAGCCAATACTGCTGAAGAAGAAAAATGGCTCAATGATAAAGAGAATTTACCAATTTGGGCAGGTGGCAATCTTTCTTTTGATCAAAAAATTAAATAAGAACCGTAGGTTCGAATCCTACCACCCCAGCCACATGCAGGCATAAGTTATGCAAAGTTTCCTGAGATTGATGTCTACGCTAAACTGTATCTCGAGCAACGCTCTTTATCGATTTTAATATCGAATTAAATACTTATTTTAACCACCTGACCCACCTTGTTACCTCATCAGGCTTAAGTATGTCAAATTTCATATCCCCTTTATTCAGCAATACTAAATTAGGACTTTTGGGTCGTTGAACGTCCGCAGAACACAAAGCATCCATAAGTCCATCATCATTTATGTCTATTAATAGACTTTTATGACAGTATGAATTCCAGGGGTGACGAAACTCATCTTTGACCATTGAGCCCCAAACTTTTGGGTTTTGCCATTCTGGTAGAGGCTTCAGAAAGATATTGTGATCAGCTAAGCGCAATTGTCCACCAATATTTTCGTATGCAATCCAAGCAGAACCGGAGTAATTTGGACCTACCACTGAGCTAATAATATCGGCATCGCCATCATTATCAAAATCAAATGCAGTCATTTCAGGTACTGTAGAGAACATGAACTTGCCGTCCATAAGGGGTTCCAATTTTTGCTTTATATAAAACGTTCCTTTTCCATCACCTAGCAATAACACTGTCCTTTGTCTCTTTGGGTTAGAATATTTTTGCGAGGAATATTTTGCATACACAGGATTATAATGATCTGCACTTACCACCATATCTAGGTTCCCATCATTATTGAAGTCTGCTGTAGTCATCGAAGAACCATTTACATTTGAACAAAGTTTCCCATTAAAGTTTCCATTTCCATCATTATAATGGCAAACTACGCCTGCAAACTCAGTCGTTAGAATGTCGATATCTCCGTCATTATCAATATCGCCAGCATCTGCTCCATGAGAAAACCCCATATATATTTTTCGTTTTTTGTCGGTGAGATATCCAGTATGATAACTTTGTTTCCATTTTCCTTGGCCATCCGAAATGAGAATATGATTAGGTCCTTTGTAGCTAAATTTCCCTTTTATATTTTGAACCTGTGCATTAGTAGGATAAATGTCGTCTATACCATCTCCATTAAAATCTTCTATAATCGCCCTAGCAGCGTTCGCTGCATAACCTATGTTTCTATCGCCATCGAAATCAAAAATCTTGTTAACATTTAGCTTTTCAAACCTTTTTTCTTTTTTGATCACTTTGAACGGAATGAATGGTACCCATAGAGCCGTTTGAAAAGACGCGCACCCCTCACGACCTTCCTTGACCACGCTGTTCCCTGACGTTCCGCCAGTACCACAACGGTGCCCCATCCCTAGCCCTATATAGTCCAGTAATCCATCACTATCCCAGTCACCCCAGGCAGAGCCTGCTTTATAAAAGACACCGCGATCACTATTTATTTTTCCTCGAAACCATGAATTGCTTGGAAGAAGGTATTTCCCCGAACTTTCTTTCAGAGTTTTGTCAATATAATGCCCTGAAAGCGTAATACCTAAATTCTCAGCTCGGATTTTCAGTGACAGATTTTTACTCTTTAAGGTGGCTTTTAAATTCTCAAGGTCACTGGGGTCGATCGTTCCGTCGAAAGTTGATCCCTGATCCGTATAATAGTTAGCGATTGCGTTTATGGTCTTTTTTCCTATTACGCCGTCACTTGGTCCAGCCTTATATCCAAGTTGATTGAGTATTTTTTGCGCTTTTAATACATTTGTAGAAGCCCAGATAGTGGACGCAAAAAGCAAAGCTCCACAAAAAACTGCAAGCAACCTAAAACCCATAGTATTTTTTCTCCCTTAAATTCTTTATCCTCCATCACCCATTTACAAGATATTTTTTGACAACACTTTTGACAACAGTTTTCGTGATTGACCTGATAACGCATAAGAACCATGAGAAGCATAAGAACTATTTTAAAGGGTTATGAGAAAACTGATAACTCCTGATAACAATATCCACGGGTTTTGATCCCGTGTACCGTAGGTTCGAATCCTACCACCCCAGCCATCTAATATCTTTTATCTATCAGGGCAAGATTGATTGCTATTTACATAAAAAAGTTCCAAGCTATTTTTTGTCAGGAGAAAAAATATGATGAAGATTATCAAGATTCTAGGGATAGCCTTATTTATATTTTTGCAGAGCATGGCAGCGAACTCTAATTCATACGTTCGAGGAAGCCAATATATGCTCAATCAATTAGGTTATGCAGCCGGAACAGAAGACGGGATAAAAGGAAAAAATACAATAGAGGCATTAACTAAATATTATGCCGATAATAATAAAGTTTTTGATGGAACCATTGATGACAATGAATTGATAGATTTAAAAGCTTCTGTAATAAGTTTGGGAATTCCTAAAATCGAGGAAACGAAAAATAAGTTAAAGGTACACTTTTTTGGAAACTTTATTTCAAATCAATCGAAAATAATACCGGACTCAAACTCACCATATTTTTTACCCTCCGATCTATTTCAAAGAAAAAATGCCTCTGAAAATAGAGAGGTATTCTACATAAATCATATGGCATTTGGAAATTTGAATAATGATGGTCGCCAAGATTTACTTATGTCTTATGAGATGGAAGTTTGTCCTGATGGCTATACCCTTACATCTATAGGTGTCCCTCTGTGCGAGATAAAAAGTGATAATGACCGTTTCTTAAATTTTACTGCATTTTCGGTAAGTATTAATGAACGAGACGAAACCATTATCAATGATTTTGAGCACAATACTTCTATGGGTAGAAATTGTCAGAGACCAGTACTAGCCGATTTTAATAATGACGGAATAGATGACGTATATTGCCCAAGTGCTTTTGGCCACACTTACAAAGGAAAGTTTTATCATGGGGGAGCAGATATAGTTTTCATTTCTAACGACAAAGGTTGGATGCATGTAAAGGAAAAGGGAGCTTTCGTAGATAAAGATACAGGGCTATACCAAGGGTTTTCACATGGCGTTACGGCGAATGATATTGATCATGATGGGGACTTAGATGTGGTAACTCCCCATATTAAATGGGAAAATACAAAAGGCGGGGGCAAGATATATTGCCATTTTAATGATGGTGCTGGGAACTTTACTGTAAAACACTGTGCTGACCAATTTGCTTTTGCCGTAACAAGCGGTGATTATAATGGTGATGGAATAGTTGATTTAATAGCTAGTGGAGGTTGGTTTGAAAAAAAATTGTATTCACATAATAGTAGTAAGAAACATAATAATACCGTAGTTCTGTTTGGGGATGGTAAAGGAAGTTTTAAAACCGGTTGGGAAAAAATTCCACCAGCTTATGACATTTATGGATCGGGATATTTACTATCACACGTCGTAGATCTAGTATCATGGGACTTTGATGGAGATGGGGATCTAGATATAGCAGGAACCACCGTAGGCCCACTTTACGCTGGAGGAACTCACACTATTTGGTCTAATAATGGGGAGGGTAAATTTACCATCGCAGATCAAATTCCGATGATTTCTGGAAAAAAGAGCTGGACTTCTGTAAAAGCCTGGAAGAAGGATATTAAGTCTGAAAGTAATAGATGGAATTCATATTGCGGTAGCACCAAGTTAATTGATGTTAATAACGACGGTATGATGGATATGTACTGCGATACTCCTACACAGGATAAACATGGTGGCTGGGTCTTTCTAAACATGGGAGGACTTCAGTTTAAAAAGATTTCTCCGTTTAACGCATGGAGTAAAGACTGGACCATTTATTACACAGGCCCAACAGGTTATTCATTTCAAGATTTTGAGGGTTACTCTGATCCAGATCTCTTTGAAACTCATTGGGAATATAAACCATTATTTGAAAAATAATTTCAAGAGTTGTCATTATAGAGCCTTAGGTTCTAGTCCTACCACCCCAGCCAATTACTAAAATTAGCCTTATGGTTTTGTAAACTTTTGTCTTTATAAGATTATCATTAATATTGCTTCCAACCTACTGAGCAGTGAAATGGCATAGAGTATATAAGGTTAGATTTGTCAGAAATTTTTTTCAGCTCAACATCTAGTTCAATTTTCTCATCTTCATTCAAAGTTTGTCGTGTGCGTCTTAGAAACCACTCAAATAAATTTTTGTCTTTTCCTCTAGGCACAGCAACCATGCTTGGAAAGTTAATCGATTCATGAAGTCCGTTTTTGCGCATCTGGTCATAAAGTGATTTGTCAGCAATGCCATAAGTACTTTTTAATTGAAGAGGAATATTTAACTTATGCTTTAATTCGCCAGTTATATCGAAGTTAAACCACTGAGGCATGTCAATAGCTCTTACAATTATTCCTATAGATCCTCCTGGTTTGACTACCCTCACTATTTCTTTTATTGCTTTATCTGCATCACATTCCTCCAAGACAGTTACGGAATAAACAGCATCAAAAAAGTTATCGGGAAAGGGTATATCAATGGCGTCACTGTAAGCGAAGTTTAATTCACCAGCTTCAGAAAAATTCTTCTCTGTAAATTCTTTCTCATCAATATAATTATTAACATGCAAATCTTCATTTTCAGCGATTTGGATTGCTCCATTCAACAAGTAGGTATTTATATCAACCCCGGTTAAAGAAAGGTCTGGTCTCAAGTTTAAAACTTGACGACATAGAGCACCAGTCCCACAACCCAATTCTAAAATTTTTCCATTTGGTGTAATATTCATTATTGATACCAATGATGAAATCATAGTTTGATAAGTTGGTAGAGCTGCACGACTTTCCAAAACTGGAATAAATCCTAAATTAGGCCCACTTAAAGTGATTACTGTAAATTTTTCTGCCAGTAATGGTATTACTGGTTTCCATTGTGCTGCCGACAGAGTGAATGGGAAAAGAATTAAAGGAGGTCCACTTCCTTCAATTGAAAAGTAAGTGTCTTTGAATTTTCCGTCCATTTTGGATTTTGCAAATGCATTTTTTTTTGAACCCATAGATCCAAAAAAGTTCGAAAGACTTTCGAATAATTGTTTGGGATGATCTATGGAAATATCTGACCACGGAAGTATTTCATAGTTTTTTATTTCATAGGTACTTGCCTTTTTTAAATCCTTTTTAAAATCATTTGCTGCCGTCTTGGTAGGTCCATGCTCACTATTTATCATCAATATTCTTTCAGCAATAATTTCAAAAGCTGAGCTATTTGTTTCATTTGGGCCAACGAGGGCTAACCCAATAACTTTTTCCGGATAAACTTTACAAAAATCCTCGATATCAGCAGGGTATTGCGCGGCAAGGAAAGCATCGTTTAATTCCAGATGGTCCAATAGGTCAGCAATGTCACTTGACTTACTCATAGGCGATAAACTGTATAATCGAAAGCATGCCTGACCAGCGAAACAAGATCAGGTAATTTATATCTTTAGAAAATATATTTAAGATCGCCATCGACAATTCCTTGATTTAGTTCACATTAGAAACTATTACGGAAATGCTAGTTTTTGACAACACTTTTGACACCTGTTTTCGTGATTTTCCTGACAACGCATAAAAAACATGAGGAGCATAGGAGCTATTTTAAAGGCTTATGAGAAAACTGATAACTCCTGATAACAATATCCAAGGATTTTGATCCCATGTACCGTAGGTTCGAATCCTACCACCCCAACCATGCTGAATTTAGATAAAGATCCCACAAAAACTACCAGATACCAAGGTCCAAAAAATATCTCAATATAAATATGGGTGGGATGTTGCTAAAAATATTATCATATTTTTAAGACTAGTATATGCTTTTTAAAGGGCAAAGAAGAGTAGAAAGGAAATTTAAAATATGTCTAGAACTACAAAAATATCTGTGGGTTCCATTCAAGTAACAGCACTTCGAGATGGTGAGCTTTATCTCCCCAAAGAGGCTCTCGTTAATTTAAGAGAGGAAGATGCAGCAATAATTAATGATAGTGAAAATAGTGAGCTTATATACGGTAATGTGAACGCATACTTGATACAAAGCGCTAATCGAAATCTTTTAATTGACGCAGGATGCAGGGAATTGTTTGGGCCTACATGTGGCTTTCTTCAAGATGCTATAAAGGAGACTGGACTACAACTAAACGATATAACTGATTTGTTTTTCACGCATCTACATCCAGATCATATTGCTGGTGCAATCAATACAGATGGAAAGGCTATTTTTGAAAATGCGGCATTACAAGTATTGGAATCAGAACATGATTTTTGGACAAAAAATAACTTTGACCCCATCGAAGTAAACGGAGCTGATTGGGCAAACTTAGCAAGAGGTGTTTTAAGCGCATATAATGATAAAAAAGAAATAATTTCATTTACTAAAGATCTAATTCCTGGTGTTTCACTACTAAGCATTCCAGGGCATACTCCAGGCCACTCTGGATTTAGAGTTGATAGTGATAATCAAGCTCTTGTTCATTTAGGGGATATAATCCATGCTCCCAATCTGCAACTTAATGATCCGAATGCTTCCACAATATTCGATATAGACGGTGGAGAAGCGCTGAACTCTAGGAAGAAAATGCTTGATATGGTTAGTACGGACAGAGTTATGTGTACGAGCGGACACACTTTAGAGCCAAAATTCGGATTTATTGAGAAGCATGGTACAGGTTTTAAATTTAAAGCTTGAAAGCTAAGAAATAATTTTCAAGCAATAAACGCTTTCTGATAACAGTTTTCATTATTCTCTTTATAACTAAGCTGTATAGTCGCTACATTTGTGTAAGTCAGCCTTTTTTACAGCCAGACTTCTTAGTTTCATGTTTTTCTCCGATGATGGTGCGGTCATCAAATCCAGAAAAGCCTGATGACTGGGATACCAGATCCCTAAAGCTTCATGAATTTTCTGATTACCGATAAGTGTGGCTGAAGCCTCTGTTTGCCATAAAACTTTGCCTCCGACCTCAGCTAGAAGAATATTCAATATTTCCATGTAGTCTTTATAAAGTTTGCCATTTGGAAACTCAGCTTCTGCGTTGTACTCATTAAGATTCAACATGATAATTGAACAATCTTTTGAAGTTCCAGCAATCTCTTTAAATTTTTCTATTTCTTCGATATTGACACTAGGTAGATCAACCAAATTCATTCTCCATTAAAAGTAATTTTTTATTCATAGTCGTATTTTAAAAAGATATTTTTTGACAACACTTTTGACAACAGTTTTTGTGATTTTCCTGATAACTCATCAGAAGCATGAGAAGGAAAAGAACTATTTTAAAGGGTTATGAAAATCCTGATAACTCCTGATAACAATATCCACGGGTTTTGATCCCGTGTAACGTAGGTTCGAATCCTACCACCCCAACCATCTATTGCTAACATTCATTTTAAGTGGTCAATTTGCAAAGCAAAAGCAAATAAAAATTCAATTAGCCATTTTAATGAAAATATCCCCCATACCTCCTCTGACCTCTTTGAGTAGTGTATTATTTCTAAGTGGACAGTAACTTCCAGTTATAACTTCTCTATTTATTTCTTCAATGTCCTTAGGTGAGCAAATTTTACCTTCGAATAGTACTCCAACTACAAGCCTTCCATTTATTTCAGTCACTCGTTTTTTATTTAGTGAGGTACCAACACAAATGGAATCTCTATCGACCTCTTCGGGAAAATCTGATTTTATACAGGGACTTTTTATTGTTAATACGTTAATCAATTCCGTCTTTTCATTAAATGTTTTTTCAAGGACCTGCACCTGAACAAATTTCATCACATCACAAGAACAGGGCCAACAACACCTGTAAAGCGAGCCACAAATTAGTTCATCTTCATCCTGGCCTCTAACAGAAACAAATTCAGGTTGAGACCCGGGTCGTACAAGTGACCCAGAGACACTGCAATACATTTTATTTTTCTCAAAAAACTCGTCTCTAGATTTCGAATTATCTAAAATATATTTAAAGAATAGAGCACCCCCCGCATTTCTATTTTTATTTGGAAATATTTTTCCCCAATCTGCTCTTAACTCTTCATAATAACGTATCAATTTTAAACTATCAGAACTTTGAGGCTCTCCTAAACTTATTGAGGAGGTCAATAAGCACATAACAAAAAGTGTGAAAAGATATCGAGCCATATCAATTTTTTTTACCTTGGTTGAAAATATATTGATAGTTCAGCTTATCAATTTTGTATTTTGATTGTTGACCGTCAGTCCAATTTATCAGAATGTATTCAATCTCTTCATTTTCGCGAATTCCAAAATGGGCAACTGGTTCCATCTGGCATAAATACCCAGAGCCTGCATCTATAGTTTTAGCGTGGTTTCTGAAATTTGTCTTAAGTGTTACGGTAGCACCTCGCGCTGGTGCATTATAAGAGTTTCTAGGTTCTATTCTTAAATATTGAAAATCGTCCTTAACATTAGCTGAGAAAAGGCTTAATGGTTCAGGGGCACTTTCACCATGAGCAATCAGTAGCTCCAAAATTCCGTCACCATTTAAATCCGCTACTGCTCCACCAGTGCCCAGACCAGTTTTTTCCAAAGCATTCGTCAGTTCCAATAGTTCGAGTTTATTGTTATCAAGAACTCTAAATAATTTATTTGGTTGACCGATATTATTCAAAAATATCTCATCAAAACCATCATTATCAAAATCGGCAGATATAACCGTTCTTATTTTTGAAGGTTGTCTGAAATTTAAAGACGCCGTATCGACAAATGTGTTATTTGCATGAGTGTATATTCTATGAAAACCATTCCAATTCCCTGTAATAAGATCTAAGCTCCCATTATAACCAATATCAGAGAGAGCCGTTCCTCTTCCATTTTGAAGAGTATCATCGATACCATACTCTACAGCTTTGTTAGTATATGAGCCGCCCCAATTTATCAGTAAAAAATTTGGGCCCCGCTCATTAGCAGCAAAAATATCGACTTTTCCTGATAGAATATGGCCTGCTACGACAGCACGGCCACCAGTCGTAGAATTTATTCCAAGCGAAGGTGCAATGTCTTGGATAATATCATTTTCCAGTTCGTAAAATCTTGTTGGGCCCCCATAGTTTGAGACATAAATTCCATAGTTACCGTTGCCACGTCTATCAACGCAAGCTACCGACCTACCCGCCGTAAGATTCAATTTTGCCTGATTTTTTTTTAAACTGAAGATATCGTAAATTGTTTCGTCCGCATCTATTAGACGATCTGAATATTTTTTTGTTCCACTATAAGTATCTGTATTCATGAAATAAATTTCTTCATATCCATCCTGATCCACATCGCAAGCAACAACTCCAATAGATGACCTTTTTTCATCAGCAAATAGTTCACTAGAATTAATATTTGTATATGAACCATCCACATAGCTAAGGGCAAGATTAGGATACCGAAACCCTGTTACTATAAACTCCATTTTTCCATCATCGTTAAAATCTGTTACCGCCACGCCGTAAGAAAATCTCGGTATGTTATTTTCTATTTTATCGGTAATATTTTGAAAGAACTGAGCATTAGCAGCAAGATTATTTTCAGAAACACCTAAATAAACAGCAAAGAAGGCTAGAACAACTTTACATTGTTTTAACGAGAAAATGTGTGCAGCAACTTTTTTAAAAAGTTCTTTTAAATCCATCTTGTTTATTCTCCAATACACAGAAGGTATTTTTTAATATTCTTTCTGAGGCAGTGAGTTGAGACCCTATAGTTACTCGATATCAAATAGACTAAAAAGGGAAATTGACAACAATTTTGACAACAGTTTCTATGATTTTCATCATAACTCACATTAAGCATCAAAAGCATAAGAACTATTTAAAGGATTATGAGAACCCTGATAACAATATCCATGGGTTTCGATCCTGTGTACCGAACGTTCGAATTTTACCACACCAGCCACTAAATCATCAAAAATTATAGTAAAAAGGTCCACGATCAAGCAATTGAAATTTTGAGAATAATAGTCTAACGTCGATAAAGAAAAGATACGTCAGGTAAAGGAATAATCATGGAGAATATCGGCTCAATAACAACCCTAATAGTTATAGCATTAATTATATTAACGATTTACCTCGGCGTTAAGGTAGTACCTCAATCCAAAGTATTTGTTATCGAACGATTTGGTAAATATTACAAAACCTTAAACGCTGGACTATCAATAATTGTGCCTTATCTCGATAAGGTCGCACACAAAATTGATATTCTCGAAAGACAACTGGAAGCCCAGAAAATCTCAGTAATCACAAAAGATAATGTTGAGGTCGAACTGGAGACCAGCATTTTCTACAGAGTAATAGATGCATCAAGGTCCGTTTACAGAATTTCTAATATTGATCAAGCCTTAAATACTGAGACATCATCGGTAGTAAGATCTGCAGCAGGAAAGCTTGAACTGGATGAGTTGCAATCAAGCCGAGACCAAATGAATTCAGAAATTGCAAACAGTTTGTCTCCATCGGCAGAAGTTTGGGGAATAGAAATAACTAGAACTTCTATTACGGATGTGATTGTAGATGATGCAACCAAAGAGGCTCAGCGTCAGCAATTGAATGCTGAAAGAAATCGAAGAGCAACTGTCGCTGAAGCAGAAGGACAAAAACAATCAATCCAATTGAAGGCAGACGCAGAATTCTATAAGGCTAAAAAAGAAGCGGAGGCTGTAAAAGTATCAGCAGACGCTGAAGCATACTCTATAGAAGTTAAAGCCGCAGCAGATGCAAAGCAAACTGCTTTATTAGCCAAAGCCATAAAAGATAATGGAAAACCTGCAATTGATTTTGAAATAGCAAAGCGACAAGTCGATGCTATAGGTCAACTTACTGCTTCTCAAAATACAAAAACCTTAGTTTTACCATCTAATATAAGTGGAATCTTTAGTGCATTCTCTGCGTTGATGGAAACTCTTCCAAAAGAAAAGAAATAGGCAAATGGATTACCTATTAATGTTTGTGTTCATTTTTCAAACTTGGATAGTTATCGGGATAGTTTTTCTTGTTTTTGAATTATTTGATGGAAGTACGATTTTTTTCTTGCCATTAAGTTTAAGTAGCTTCGTAACCAGCGCATATGTGTTTGCTTTAGAAAATGTGTTTCTTCCCTCTATCTTGTTCTTTGATCAGTGGTATGAACTTTTATTATTTTGGGCAGTCTTAGGATTACTTTTTTCACTTGTATTAGTTAAGTTTTGGAAGAGGTCTAGTTTTGACGATAGTGATATCAATAATTATTAATGGGATGAGACGTCTGTTTTGACAAAAGTTTTCATGATTTTGCTAATAGAGCATAATTATCATGAAAAGATAGGAACTATTTTAAAGGGTTATGAGAAAGCTGATCACTTCTGACTACAATAGCCATAGATTCTGATCCACTACACCATAGCTTTCAATCCTATGACGCTAGTCACTCGGTTTATTTTCACAAAAACGATCCGTGAGTTTTATGAGTTATCAACAGGATGATTGATGTGAAGTGAGATATTAGGCCCTTGTTATCACCTGAAAAAATTTTGCTTTCCCCAATTATTATGGGTTTTTCAATTTTTTTTTGAGCGCTTTATACAAAAGGATCATCAACTACAGGTTTCACAAAATTATTACTTTGAAATGGTGTACCTCTAACGGGATTGTGGGCGGTTTACATAGTTACCAACATTACAGTTTGTACAACTACTATCAGTAGTCGGCCGCAGATTGTTCCATAAAAATCTAAAAATTGGCTCTGTTCTTGAACCTTACTTAAACGAAATACTCTCAAACTTCACAGAATTCAATGTTTAATGCCTTTACCCAATGTGCAAGAATAAACTCATCTTTTTCATTAATATTTTCTACAGCCATCTTGGTATGTTTCATATTACCCTTTGATCTAAATAAAATATTTATATTATCAAGGTAGTTCCTATTTTGTTTTCAATAACGATTTTCAGAAATTTTTCAATCCTTTTAACTCACCACCCTAATATACTAAACGAAAAGTTTGAAATCACAGATCCTGACCGATTAACAGGACTTCTTTACTATATTCATTAAAATTTGTACTACACTGAAAATAAAGTATTCTATCTTATCAGGAAGTTAATAGACTAGAATTGTTTAAAAAAGGGAAATGAAATGCCTATTTTTAGTGATTTTAAGAGTTTTGAGAAAGATGGTTGGGAACAACGTGCTGCGACCTACGGCAAATGGTCAGCGACAAGCCAAATAGTACCCATTGCTGTTGAAGCGTTAAATCTGTCTAGTGTCGATCGCGTTTTAGAATTAGCGTGTGGCCCGGGTTATGGCACTAGTGAAATTTCGAAAAAAACACAAGATGTCTTAGGAACAGATTTTGCTGATTCGATGATCACTGAAGCAAAAGCCCTGTATCCAGACCTAGAATTTGAGCAAGCGGACGCCGAGAATCTTAAATTTAGCAACAATAGTTTTGATAAAGTATTTTGTACTTTTGGAGTTCTTCACTTCGCCCATCCCGATAAGGCACTGAGAGAAGTCTGCAGAGTATTGAGACCAGGCGGGATTTTTGTTTTTACCGTTTGGGCTCCTGTAGAAAAATCCCCTTTTTTTGGTATTCTTTCGGAGGTTATAAGCCAGCTGGGAAGCTTTGACGTCGGCTTACCAGATGGTCCTCCGATAGATGATTTTAGCGTTAAAGATCGAGCTTCAACAAAGCTATCTGCACAAGGGTTACTTATGACAAATTTTCAAATGAAAGACAATGTATTTGATACCGGATCCCCTGCATCTGAGATACCAAAAATTTACAGAGAGGTGGGTGTCAGGTCAAAAGGCTTACTTGATTTTCAAGATCAAAATAAATTACCTCGAATAGAAACAGAACTTATTTCCAGGTTTAAAGAATTTGAAGAAGAAGGAACTGTGAAAATGCCATTTCCTTATGTGATTGTTACAGCTCGAAAAGAACAGCAGCATTATTAGGCTATGTTTATGATTTGCAAAGATTTGATAAAAGCATCTAGGGTTTTCACTCAACTCTACTCTAATTTGGATCAAGCTGCTTCGACATTTAATTATTGAAATATTTGTGTCTGCGAACCATTATATTTTAGCTTTATATAAAATTAAAAAATAATCGAAAGATGAACCTTAAAAAATTTAAACGTTATCCTCTTACATTTGGTAAAACACCTATTGAGTATCTGCCAAGGCTTACAGAAGCTATTGGAGCTGATGTAAAAATTTACGCAAAAAGGGATGATTGTAACTCTGGCCTTGCAATGGGTGGTAATAAACTTAGAAAACTCGAATATATTGTTCCAGACGCAATAGAATCTGGAGCAGACACTTTGGTCTCAATTGGCGGTGTTCAGTCAAATCACACTCGAATGGTTGCAGCCACGGCTGCGAAAATAGGCATGAAGTGCGTTGTTGTCCAAGAAAGCTGGGTTCCCCATGAGGATGCAGTGTATGACAGAGTAGGAAACATTTTAATGACCCGTCTTATGGGGGCAGACAGTAGGTTGGTTGATGAAGGTTTTAATATAGGCATACGCAAAAGTTGGGAAGACGCTATGCAATCTGTTATTGACTCAGGTGGTAAGCCATATGCAATTCCAGCAGGAGCCTCCGTTCACAAATATGGAGGACTTGGGTATGTTGGGTTTGCTGAGGAAGTTCGTGCTCAAGAAAAAGATATGGGCATAAAATTTGATTATATTATTGTATGCTGTGTTACTGGATCTACGCAAGCAGGAATGGTTGTGGGATTTTCGTTAGACGGTCGAGCCAATAAGGTAATTGGAATAGATGGATCTGGCACACCTGAACAACTGAGAAGTCAGATGTACGGTATTGTTACAAATACTGCTAAATTGGTGGAACTTGACCAAAAAATTGCAGATAACCAAATTGTAATTAATCCAGATTATGCTTATCCAGCCTACGGTGTACCCAGCGAAGAAACAAATAACGCTATTAGATTAGCAGCTCAAACAGAAGCAATGATAACAGATCCCGTTTATGAAGGAAAATCGATGCAGGGAATGATTGACTTGGCTAGAAAGGGCTTTTTCAAAAAAGGATCTAATATACTTTATGCACATCTTGGAGGAGCCCCTGCAATTAATGGTTACAGTTATACCTATCGTAATGGATGAAATCATTTTTTACTTAAGTATAAATAGTTGGGACAGTAACCCGCTCAAAGGTCGCAAAGAGACGTACTATAAGCTTAATAGAATCTTGGCGCCTAATTGATTTCACTTCCGGTCATATGCCTGAGTCTCTATTCCAGCCGCTAGTGCCCCAAAACTTGGATATGCAGATTCATCTATAAAAAAATGAATTTAGCACTTATTATCTAACGTAATCATTGCAAGATCCAGACTAACTAAATAAAATCGTAATTAAGAGCACTTTTTTTCTGATGAAAATTAGAATTATATTAACCAAAGTTCAAACGGTTTTTTTTACTGTTTGATAAGCTGATTTAAAAAAAAACAGAATCTTTACATTGCCACCAAGGTTTGAAATAAGTTTACTTCCCTTAACGTTAAAAAGTATAGCTCTGTTTCTTGACGTCGACGGTACCCTGTATGAAATAGAAAAAAGACCAAGTTTGGTTAGGCCTTGTTTCAAATTACAAAAAAAACTGTACCTAATTCGTAATAGGCTTGAAGGTGGGCTTTGTCTTGTAAGTGGTCGATCAATAGCCGATCTAAACAGAATTTTTGATAGGTATCAAATAACTCTTGCCGGCAATCATGGTGGACAAGTGAAAGATGCGTTGCGAGATATAAACTTTTCGACAAATACTAAAAAAGTAGAAAAAATAGCTTTTAAAATTCAAGAGATAGTAAGTGGAAAAGATAATATTGAGATCGAAAACAAGGGCTCAAATTTAACTGTTCATTTCCGAAACTCGACAAGCGATACAAAAGTTATTAAAAGAAAAATAACAATGCTTTTAAAACATGAGCCCGAGTTAATATACCTTGAAGGAAAAGAAGTTCTGGAAATCAAACCTTTATGGTTCAACAAAGGGACGGCAATCTCATATTTTATGAAAACCAAACCCTTTATTAACCGAAAACCAATTTTTATCGGTGATGATGTAAGTGATGAAGATGGTTTTGAGACTGTAAACAAAAAAAATGGATGGTCGGTGCGCGTTGGAAAGTTTAAAAAAACGAAGGCCAATTACTTTTTGCCCAATGTAAAATCTGTTCATAAAATACTGAATCATCTGTTAATGATTAGGTAAAAAATGAAAATTATGAATAGAGTAATAGTAGTTTCTAATAGGGTAATGCTTCCGGCAGAAAAAAAGCCAGAGGCGGCTGGAGGGCTTGCAGTTGCATTACTTGATACCCTGCAGGAGACAAGCGGATTATGGTTTGGCTGGAGTGGTGATGTTACGTTAAATAAAGAGATAAAAACAAAGGTAAGAAAAGAGAAAGATATAACTTTTGCCACAGTTGATCTATTAAAAAAAGACTATGAAAATTATTATAATGGTTATTGTAACGAAGTACTTTGGCCTATCTTTCACTATCGATTGGACTTGGTAGAATATTCCAAAATAAAATTTGAAAATTATAAAAGGGTTAACAACTTTTTTGCTTTAAATCTCAAACAACTTCTTCGTCAAGAAGATTTGGTCTGGGTTCACGACTATCACTTTTTGTTACTTGCAAGAGAGTTGAGAAAGCTTAGGTGTACACAGAAAATTGGCTTCTTTTTACATATACCATGGCCATCAAAAGAAACCTTGACTGCATTACCCGATCATCGGGAGATCATCGATGCGTTATTAGACTTTGATTTGATTGGTTTTCAGACCAAAAGCCATGTACTTACTTTTTTAGATTACATAATCAGCGAATTGGGTGGTTCAGTTGAGCCTGATGGATCAATTTTCGCCTTAGGTAAAAGATCTAAAGTAAAACATTTTCCAATATCTATTGATACAAACAAAATAATAAAATTGGCTGAAGGAACTGATAACTCTGCACAAGTAAAAAGGCTTATCAAGAGTATAAAAACAGATAAACTGATCATCGGGGTTGATAGGCTAGACTATACCAAGGGACTCGAAAATAGATTTGCTGCATTTAATTACCTTCTCACCAATCATAGTGAACACACTCGATCGACAACACTACTGCAAATAGCGCCTACGTCGCGAGGTTCAGTTTTTCAGTACAGAGAAATAAGAAAAAAACTGGAACTCAGTGCCGGTAAGATAAATAGTTCATTTGGAGATTTTGATTGGACGCCAATAAGGTATCTTAATAAAGGCTTCCAACAGAAAAGTTTAATGGGATTTTTTAGAAATAGCAGGGTTGGACTTGTAACTCCACTCATGGACGGGATGAACTTGGTGGCTAAGGAATATATTGCTTCTCAACGCCCAAATGATCCGGGAGTTCTGATTTTATCAAGGTTTGCAGGTGCTGCCGAGGAATTGACCGACGCTTTGATGGTAAACCCTCATGATCCGGAAGGAGTAGCAGGTGAACTAGATAAAGCTTTGAAAATGTCAAAAAAGGAACGAATACAGAGATGGATAAACCTTATTGACCAATTGCATTCTTTCAATATTACTGTTTGGAGAACTCGCTACATAGAAGCCTTGGAAGCATCAGTAAATACATTTTCTACTGGTGGTTAACTGAAGTTCCAAGGATGAAAGCCAATGTCTAAAAAGAAATAAACTAAATCAACTCTAATAAATAAGTTTCATTTGCAGTAACTTTCAAACCACCTTTAACTTTTTCTTGAAATTAAAATTCCACCAAAAACAATTAAACTTCCACCAGAAACGGTTGAAATCGTTAAAGGGTCCTGAAAAAATAAAATTCCTACTAAAGAAGCAAAGAATAGATGAAAATATGAAAATGGTTGCAATACGCTGGCTTCCGCATGCCGATAGGCGTTGGTAAGCAAAAAGTGGCCTACTAGGCTGAAAATACACAACAAAATTAGAAAGTAAAAATCAGAGAATTCAATTGGCTTATAAAATAGTGGACTGGGAATTGTGATTGCAATTGCAGAGACTAAAGATACCCAAAAAAAACTGGTTTCAGTATTATCTGTAGAAGCTACCTTTCTTGTAAGCACTGCATAAATTGCGAAGGTAACCGCAGAGATCAAAGGCAAAATAGATACTAGAGAGAATTCAAGATTGATTGGATTAATGATAATGATAACACCTAGAAATCCCACTCCAACTGCTAATATTTTTATTCTTGAAATTTCCTCTTCTAAAATAAGTGCGGACAACACCACTGTTATGAGGGGGAAAACAGCCATTAGTGCATGCGTCATTATCAATCCAACTTGAGTATATGAATAGATAGCCATTAATAAAGATGAAATAAATAAAAGACCTCTAGAGATCTGGGCAATTGGTTGCTTAGTGTTTAAAATTGACTGCAAAACGCCCCGGCCTCTCAAGCTGATTAGAAGCACAAAACTTCCAATTATCCAAAATCGGAACATATTTATATTTAAAACATCATAAAGCTCAGCCATATACCGAGACATACCATCCATCAATGCTAGAAAGAATGTTGCTATAATTAGGGTTATTATTCCTTTTTTTGATGAAGTGGTCATAATAGCTTAAAGATGATAACAGTTCATCTAATGGACTATTTAAAAAAATTTAGCAACATATTTGATTATTAATATCCCTCGACCATAAGAATATAGCCTATTGAGTTTTCTTTACGTATATTGATTATTTTTGTGTACTCTTCTGACTCATAGAATTCTTTCGCTTTTTCTATGGAGTCGAATTCAACTACCACGTCACGATTACCCTGCGGCTTTCCTTCAGCAATAATTTGATCACCATACCTTATTAAGTACCTACCCCCAAAATTTTTGATTATGCTTTCTGTCTCAGAAGCGTATTTTTGATATTTTTTGGGATCAGTAATTGTCATCTGTCCAATAAGATAGCCTTTTTTCATCTTACCACCTCAGTATTTTCAATTAAATTTCTTTTACTTTATTTTGGCTGTGTCTCAAATATCTGATCCGTTTTGATAAATTCTACCCAATCCAAACAAGATTTTTTCCACGCCTGCCTCTTTGGATGGAGACTCCTTCTTTGTCTAATCGTACCAACTCTTAACCCAAAAAAGCCAGATTTTCCATTTTCAGGCTTAGCATAAATCCTTGTTCCACACTTGCCACAAAATGCTAACTCACGTTTTGCACCGCTATCTGCCGTTTTAATATAAAAGCTCAATTCTCCTTTTAAAAGATTAAAGCTATTATTGACAGCACCAACGACATAACCAAATGCAGTACCTGAATTTATTTGACAATCCGTACAGTGACAGATTGTTGCTGACTGTGGGTCAATATCCGCTTCAAACTGAATTTGCCCACATAGACACTTTCCATCCACAATCATTTAGTACCTTTCTAATTATTAAGCTTCTCAGAGTATGGAGACTTTAATCATTTGAGTACAACTAATTTTAAAATAAACCTAGAAAGTTCGCTGAATATATATAGAAATAACTCATGCTTTTTTTAAATCACTCATATTTAGGAGTTATTATTGCGTTTATGACAGTTTCTATCTGGGCTGTCTTCATAGTTGCTACTAGATTTTCTGTAAGTACTACCTTCACCGTCGAGGAGGTTCTATTTTTAAGACTAGTACCGAGTACCTTGATCATGGCGCCTTTTATGATCAAATATGATTTGATCCCCAGAGGTCTCTCTTGGTTTAAGGCTGGAATGCTAATGATTGGCGCTAGTGCTATTTTCCCGTACATTGTCTCAAGTGGACTATCGTTCGCGCCGGCATCCGACGGTGGGGTACTTGCCCCTGGTATGCTACCTTTCTGGACCGCATTAGCTGCTTTTTTTATATTGGGAGAAAAGTTAGATCACATACGTAGAACCGGATTATTTATCATACTCGTGGGGGCACTATTGGTTGGATTATGGCAAATTTTATTTAATTCCGACGAAGGCGTTTGGAGGGGCCATATTCTTTTTCTTATTGGGTCGGGATTATTTGCTGTCTATTCAGTTATTTTTCGGCAAAGTGGACTTACTCCCCTTCATGGGCTTGTAATTGGTTTGTTTTGGGGCACTCTGTTCATTACACCTATATTATTTTTCACAGGAAGGGTAAATTTCAGCAATGTATCAGTTACTGATATAGGGATTACCATAGTTATTCAAAGTTTAATAATCGGTATTTTAGCCACCATTCTTTTCAACTACGGAGTTCGATTAATAGGAGCATCAGAGATGGGTGCCTTTGGTGCATTAACACCAATTCTTGCTATGCTCGGAGGAATTATGTTTTTAAATGAGACCGTGCCAGCGATTAAGATGGTAGGAATTTTTCTAGTAGCAATTGGCGTATTTTTGGCCTCTGGTATCCTGAAAATGAAGAACCAAAAAAAAAAATCATTGTGAAACGAACATTTTAATAATGATTTCAGGGAACGGAATTTGACTGAGTATCTTTTAAAACTAAACTTAAGTTAATAATCGAGGAACGAAACTTGGAAACGATATTGTTATGGATGGCTGGGGCACTTTTTGCTGGCTATTTGTGCCGATTAGTATTTATCCCTACTATCGTAGGATTTATTGCGTCGGGCTACCTGTTTTCACTTTATGACGGAAGCGGACAATCACTATTAGGCATACCTTCTGAGATTGGAGTCGAGCTTCTTTTATTTTCAATAGGTTTAAAAATCAAACCTTCATCATTATTAAATTCCTCACTCTTTTTGGTATTCATGATGCACTCTTCCGTAGTTTTTTTAATTTTTTTGTTTCTCCTAAATCTTGGTGTGAGCTTAGAAATCAAAATACTCATCTGTTTAGCTTTCACCTTCTCAAGTACAATTATAGCGTCAAAGGCTCTCGAAAGTCGAAATGAGCTAACAACTTTTCACGGCAGGTTAGCGATATCTTTGCTAATATTCCAAGATATTTTAGCTCTCATAGTATTATTACTTACAAATGACACATCATGGACACCTTCAGCTCTTTACCTGCTTGCGTTACCCTTATTAATTCCAATATTAAAAATATTACTAGATAAATTTAATCCAAGTGAAGAATTGGAGCTAATCGCTACAATCTTACTGGCTTTGTTATTAGGTTCAGCACTATTCAAATACGCTGGATTATCAGGAGAAATAGGTGCCCTCATTCTAGGTATGTTAATGGCAAACTATAAGTCTGCAAAACAATTGGGAGAAAGAATATGGACAATAAGAGAGATCTTATTAGTAGCATTTTTCTTCTCACTCGGAATGAGCTTAGATCTAAATTTACAGATTATCCAAACGGCATTTTTGATAACAATCCTTGTATTCATTAAATCGATTGTTTTATTTGGTCTGCTGTTAGCATTTAAGCTAAGAGCGTATACAGCCTTTTTAATAGTCATTTCTTTAGCAACGTATTCAGAATTCTCGTTGATACTTATATCTTCTTGGGAACGCATCGGACTTTTAAACTCAGAGATATTCTCAGTTCTAACTTGCACCATTTGCTTTAGCTTTGCACTAGGTGCTATCTTGAACAACTCAGTGCATGAGATTTTTGTAGTAATTGAGAAGTATTTAGTGAACTTTGAAAGACATCAACACCATCCAGATGAACAACCACACACATGTGGTGGCGCTGATGTCATGGTTTTAGGCATGGGTAGAGTTGGTAGCGCGATTTTTGATAATTTGTCAGCTAACAATGTAAAAGTAGTAGGATTTGACGCTGATACTAATCTTGTTAAGGAACAATTAAAATGTGGGAAAAGGGTAACTTTTGCAGATGCCGAGGATCCAGGGTTTTGGTCAAAGCTCCGATTTGGAAAATTAAAAGCCATTATCTTAGCTCTACCAGAATTTCATGCGCAAAATTGGTCTACACAGCAAGCAAGACGCTACGGTTTCAAAGGAAAAATAATTGTGCCCACGCGATCTCAAGGCAATCCCGAGACTCTTAAAATTTCAGGGGCTGATGAAATATATGATGCTTATCAAGCAACAGGTATTGGCGTAACTGAAATTTTTCTAAAGGACTAAACTGATTTGAAGAAACTAAGGAATACCGAAATTTAATTTTAAGAGGTGAATTGATGGTGAAAAAGTTATTAACTATTTTTGGGGCTAGCGGTTTAGTTGGTTCAAGCATTTTAAGAGAGGTACTAGATAAAGGGTATCATGTTAACGGCACACTTAGAAATATCGAGAATCAAGATAGAATTACCAGATTAAAAAGCCTTCCTTCTGGAAATAATGCCAAATTTTTTTCGGCAGATATGGCGGATATTTCTTCCTTAGATAATCCTCTCATTAATTCCGATGCAGCTATTATCTGTTGTCTTACACCCACATATTCAGGCTTTGACGGAACACCTGCAAAAGAGCTTGATGACGAAAGAGGCTATAACGAGATCATAAAGCCCACAGTGGATGGGTGCCTTAATATTCTTAAGATAGCAAAAATAAATAACGTTAAGAATATCTTAATTTGTTCCTCTACTTCCAGTACAAACCCCATTCCCCCAGTTCCAGTAAAAAACGAGCTGGATCATTGGTCTGATGAAAAAGAGCAATGCAATTCAAAAAAGTATACATCAGCTGCTAAAACATATATGGAGAGAGCCGCGTTCAAATTTTGTAATGAAAATAATCTGCGGCTGTCCGTATTTCTACCTACTGGATTGTACGGGCCCGCCATATTACCAGAGCATTTAAAACATAATCCATTTTTATGGATTAAAAGCGTCTTAGAAGGGGGAGCTCCTAGACATCAAAAAGTGCCAAATGACTCCGCTTCGTTAATACACCTCCAAGACTTAGCAAAGCTATTTTTGGCAGCTTACGAAAACACTTCAGCTTCTGGTCGATACTTTGGCGTCTTGGAAAGTTTTCATTGGAATGACATTTATAAGGAATGTCAAAAGTTAATACCAGAGATGCGAATGCCTGAACCGATGTCAGAAGATCCCGTAGAACCAACGCAATTTGATTTTAAACGAAGGGACAGCCTTGGAATTAAGATCAGAGATTTTCCCACGACAATGCGTGAAACAGTTGAGTGGCTAAAAAGCGACCCATTTTAGGGAAATTGAAACCCACTACGCTGGATCACCTCTTATACTATTCAGCGAGATTACTAATAGATATATGCCGAGAGCTGCTAATAGAATAGCTACAAATTGAGTGGATTTAACATGGAAAATAAAATCCAAAGAAATATAAAGTCAGTTTTATCTTGGTGATGCAAAATCGTATTAAAGAACTCAATTAACCATGTAACTGATAATATTGTAACAATCGCAGGCACTATAATTTTAAAATAATGGTATAGAACTTCTTGCTTACTTCTCGATTTAACAAAATCTCTTTGATCAATAAAAAAGCCAGCCAAACCTCTAGGAAAGTAAAGAACAAAAATCATTAGTATAACCCCTTGATATAAGGGCCAAATTTCTGTGCTATTACTTAATAAGATACTACATAATGAAAAAATAGAAGCACCAATAATTGGCCCTAAAAAAAAGCCTATGCCACCAATGAAAGTTGCTGATAGAATGTTGAAGGCCTCTCGGAGGCTGAACACCTGTGGGGAGAATAATTCATAGTTGATTACAAACAAGGTTCCTGCAATTCCTGCTATAAATCCGGAGTAACAAAAAGAAAGATATCTAACCATATAGCTCGAATAACCTATATATTCTGCTCTAGACACATTTTCTCTCACAGCATTACACATTTTGCCAAGTGGAGTTTGTAGAAAATAGTAGGAAACAAATACAGCTATGAATAACCAAGCCATCACGATAAAGCATACTGAATCGTTGCCACCATAATTAAAATTAAAAAAATCGGTATTGAGAGTCCGATCTACTATGATCCCGCCTAAAATGCTTGGGAATGAGGTGCTAAATGAGTTAACAAATTCAAGTATTACTAAAGTCAACATAGCGAAAATTATTCCAGATCGTTTTACGGAGAAATATCCAGTTATTCCTGCCACAAGGAGCCCTGCAAGACCACCAAATAGGGGTAAAATTGATAGAGGAATAGATAATGCACCACTGTTAATCTGTAATAAAATCAAACCTGAAAAATAACTTCCCGCTCCCATAAAGATTGAATGTCCTAAATTTAATAATCCCATTTGTCCAAGAAGCTGGTTAAAACTTATTGCGAAAATTATTGTTATGCCAACTTGACTTATGATCATCAAATGCCAATCTCTAGAGATCCAAGCGGGCATAGTAATTAGAAATAAGAAAATCAAACTCCACATAATGATATGTAAGCGTTTAGTGCACAACATGATTGAAAATATACTATTTGAACTCTAGAGATATTTTTTTCATTGCAAATTCGACCGCATCAAGTGTTATATCCACATCCTTGGCAGTATGAGCCAAGGACAGAAACATATTATGCCAAGGATGAAAATAAATTCCCCTTCCTAGTAGATATTGGACAAATTTTTTACCTCTTGAGAAATCCTTATCGTCTTTGAACAAAATCAAGGGCATTTGGGGGGGACCTGATTGAGATATATCAACTCCTAAATTATTTGCTATTTGGTCTATTCCAGCTCTGAGCTTATTACCCAAGAAGGAAATATGGCCTACTACGTCTATTTCTTCGATTATTGATAATGTCTTTAAGCTCGCAGCCATAGAGGTAGCATTACACCAGAAAGAGCCTGTTACATAAATTTCACTTGCTGCTTGTCTCAATTTATCAACACCTACGACTGCAGAAAGAGGATATCCATTCCCAATAGCTTTTGAAAACGCAGTTAAGTCAGGCTTTACCCCATAATCAAACCAGCTCCCACTTTTATTCAGTCTAAAGCCCGCTCTTACATCATCTAGAATAAGAACAGCATTTTTATTATCACAAATCTCTCGTGCTTTCTTCAGAAAAGCCTTTTTTGGTAAATCCTGGTCTCTTCGAACGTCATGGCGAAAAGCAGTCAATATTATTCCCGCTAGGTCACTACCGGCTTCCTGAACGGCAGCTTCAAGACTCGCGTTGTCATTGTATTCAAAGAAAATTAAGTTGGAAGTGTCTTCCTCTACAACACCGGTTGTTACGGGAGTACACCATGGAGCAGATCCATGATAAGATCCTCTTGCAACCAATATCTTTTTTTTACCAGTTGCCGCTCTTGATATGGTTAAACACGTTGTTGTAGCATCAGTACCATTCTTTGCAAATAACGACCAATCTGCACTATCAACAAGCGTTATCATTTTTTCTGCCAAATCCACTACTAACGCAGATGGGCCATTCCCTAGGTCTATTTTTTTTCGTTGCTCATTCACTGCGTGGTCGACTTCCGCATTATTGTAACCGAGCAGATTCGGTCCATAACCACACATAAAGTCGATATAACAGTTCCCATCTAAATCCCATATTCTTGCGTCCTTTGCTTTAGAAAAAAACTGTGGGTAACCATAGGGTAGCTTTTTAACACTCATATGACCCCACATTCCACCAGGAATAAAAGTCTCTGCTCTTTTTCTAAGCGAGAGGTCCTTGTCTAATTTAATATTATGCTGTTTGTTCAATTACATACCTTTTTAGATAAAGCTTTAATTTAATCTAAAATTAAGTTTAATAAAAGAAAGTCGTCTTTGGAAGGTGCTAATGACAAAAAAAAATGTAATTGATTTTAAAAAGAAAATTGAACCTCATTATGATGGCCGAGACGTTTTATGCTTTGAGAATAGACCGAACGACTTTCTCGAAATTTTTAAAGACATAGTTAAAAAGCATCCAGATAGGGTCGCTCTATGCTTTCAAGAACGGGGTATTTCATACAAACAACTAGATGAGCTGTCAGATAGCTTGGCCGGAGGCTTGTTGAAATCTGGGCTAAAAGAGAAAAATATCCTTGTTATCAATCTCGCAAATTGCATTGAGTTTGTAGTCGCTCTATTTGCTTCATTCAAAACTGGTCTTATTGCTATGCCGATTGGCCATAGACATAAAAAAGACGAGCTTATTTCTCTTTATGATGACGCAGGTATACACGCAGTTTTATTTGATAAAGAAACCGAGAAAGAACAACCTCTCAGCGAAGATGGCAATTCTATTCTTTTTATAACTACGCAAGCTGAAACTCAAACTGATTGTTTAAAATTTAATGAATTAATTGAAAAAGGCGTTGAGGAAAACATCACTTTAAAAACAATCGATGAGGAAGACCCAGCCATACTATTATATACCTCTGGTACTACCGGTCGCCCAAAAGGAGCTATATTGACACATCTTGGGCTAGTCCATTCTTTTCTTCATTTCCAGATGGAGCTAGGACTTGAAGATGGTGAATGCACTATTCTTGCTGTACCTGCAAGCCATGTTACTGGGCTAGTAGCTCAAATTCTGACCTTAATTGGATGTGCGGGGAAAATTGTCATAATGGAGCATTTTGAAGTACAAGAGTTTGCAATTCTTGCAAAGAAGCATGGATTAACATATTCAATACTTGTTCCAGCAATGTACGCATTACTACTTCATCGCAATGCGTTAATTGCTGAAGATCTACAATCGTGGAGAATAGGTGCATTTGGGGGAGCTCCAATGCCTGATGCTGTTAGGAAGGAATTAGCTTCAAAGTTGCCGTTTTTAAGTTTAAATAATGCCTACGGGGCAACTGAAACCACGTCCCCTACAACTATCATTCCAATTAATTGCAATGACCCAGGTGATAGCGTCGGTCTTGTCGTACCCTGTGGTGAAATTAAGATTGTTAACGAAAATAATGAAGAAATTAATCAAGGTGAGACTGGCGAGCTTTGGATTAAAGGTCCTATGGTTATACCGGGATATTGGAAAAACGAAGAGGCTACCAAAAGCTCTTTCGAAGATGGTTACTGGAAGTCTGGTGATATCGCCAGTCAAGATAAAAACGGCTTTATACGTATTCATGATAGAAAGAAAGACATGATAAATCGTGGAGGATATAAAATTTTTAGCGCCGAAATAGAAAACCTTATGATGTTAATGGATGAAGTCCAAGAGGCTGCTTTAGTTCCCTACCCTTGCCCCATACTCGGCGAAAGATCACATGCTTTTGTTGTTCCTTCATCAGCCTCGCTTGAGCCTAATGAAATTCGGACCCAAATGTCTGAAAAAGTTGCCGATTATAAGGTTCCCGATAAAATTACAATCACCAGAGAACCACTTCCACGGAATGTAAATGGTAAAATTACCAAGGCTCCTCTTAGAGAGAGGGCACACAAAGAATTATAATTTTCAAATATTAATTTTTAAGTTTTTAAAACCAAAATTATGTATTGATTTGAATATCTTTATTAAAACTTATTTTATTTGTAAAGGAGATGTTTTGAACGATAACTACGAAAATCTATTATATAATGTAAGTGAGCCCATCGTCTGCGAAGCCTGCCTCAAAGAATATAAAAATTTAGATAACCCAGACATAGCTCTTAGAGATTATGTAAAGGTAGATGTCGGGTTTACCCGAATTGGCATTCAAATTTGGTGCCAACGTCATGAGAAAAATATCTGTCATATTGATTTTGAGGGAAATAGACCCCCAGCTGACTTCAGATGCTTAGAGAAGAGCTAAAAATGCAAAACTTTATTTATAACCAACCTGAAGCAAAGTGTGATTTTTGTAAGGCAACAGAAAACCCTCATCCTGATTATGATGAAACAATTCCAATAACCAGAATAAATATTGGGAAAAAAAGAAAATTAACTCTATGTATAAATTGCTTTTTTATGCATAAAGAATGTTCTGAAAAAAAAGGTCACCCGCTCATTGCCTATTTATCAATATTGAATAATTTGTCTCTTATTTTGGATAAATCAAACAAAAAAAAACCTCAAACTTAATTGTGATTTATATATGAATGCGAAGAAAATTGTAGTAATTGGCGCTGGAATCTCTGGATTACTATGTGGCAAAAGATTAGCCGAAGGCGGCCATTCAGTTCTAATAATTGATAAAGGCAGGAATATAGGTGGAAGGCTAAGTACACGGCGAACTGATGGAGCTGTATTCCATCATGGTGCAAGTTCCTTACCTGACTTTTACAGTCATACAGAATTGCCAGAATTTGGATTAGAAATATTCAAAAGAGCAGAGAAAGAAAAAATAATCCAGCGTAAAGGAAATTTATTTGAGCCCATAAATTCAGTTGCCGACTTTATAAATTATTGCGGGAAGAATCTAAATATATGGAATAGCTCTGAGGCTATCTCGTTAAATTTATACAATAAGACAATTGTTGTGAAATGTAGGGATGGAGTTCATGAAAAAACACCTTATGATGTCTTGGTCCTTTCAATACCTCCAAATCAAGCTAAAACTCTAATTAATAAACAAATTAATAAGTTTGACAGTCTAATAGAGAAAGTCCAAATGAGGAGCACTGCAGCAGCTCTCTTTTCCTTTGACATAAATCCAGAACCTGTAAAAGAAAAACATTTCTCGAACAAAAAAGTTCACATTCAGGTAGAAAATAATCGATTCAAATGTGAGCAGCAGTTATTCTGCTTAACCGTTCACACTAAAGAACCTTTTGCCAAGAAAATCGTTAAAAACGACAAAAATACAATTAAAGAGCTGTTGCTTAAAGAGATAATAGATACCGTCCCCTTTTCCTTGCCTAAACCAATTTACGAAGCTGGCCACCGTTGGCTTTATGGGTTCACCGAACGAGCTTTGGGAAAATCTTTTCTATTTTATAACGAAGAAAATGTCGGCATTTGCGGCGATTGGTGTTTAGGTGGGACGATTTTAGATGCCGCCTCGAGTGGAATAAAGTTAGCGGAACATATATTAACTCGTTAGTGTCTTTAAAGACATGTTTATTTAAGCCTTTAAAAAAGACTATTAGCAAACTCTATAAGCGACTCTTTTGCTCCTTCATTGTTGAGCCGAAAGCTATCAACTTCAGCTGCCCAATCTTTATCATTAAACTCTTCTTTTCCGCGTTTATACCAATCTTCTTCTGTTATATCGTGTTCCTCATCACTACAAAGCTTTGCAGTTAAAAGCCATGATTTAGAGTCTATATCTTCTATCTTTTTTACTAACTCGAGACAATTATCTTTATTTCTAGCCAAATACTCTCCAAATAAAACCGGAGCTGTTCTGGAGTCAGAGTTTGTTTTTCCTTGTGCAATTGGGTCGATCTCTAATGCTAGCTTCAGCGCATCTAGGCCTTGATCGATTTTTCCTAATCGCAGTGATACTTCCCCATAAACTGATAAAACTCGTGGGTCATTGGGAACCATTTTGTAAGCCTTAGAGGCATGTCTTTCTGCTACTCTAAAATTTCTACCCGATAAATTAACTTCGGCCATCAATCGATGAACCTCAAAATCATTGTCATTAAGTTCATGTGCCTTTTTAAGGCATCCTTCCGCTTCACTCCATATTTCAGCCATATCACCCTCAATAAAGCCTCTACTCATACCCTGGCCAAGAGCACAGGCTTTCCAAGCATACGCTTGGCCGTTAGTCTCGTCAGCTTTTATAGCTTCATCGAAGGTCGTTAAGGCGTTTTGTAACGCATCCTTTTGTATTTTGTGGTGTAAAACTTTGCCCTTCAAAAGTAATTCGTAAGAAGACAAATTTTCAGTGGGTTTTCTTTGCGCTCTTTCTAAGCTTGATAATTCAATCTCTCCCAGAAGTTTTCCAGAAATTTGTCTAACTATTTCATCTTGTACATCAAAGATATCTTCGATGATTTTATCAAATTTTTGGCTCCATATCTGGCTATCATCTTTTGCGTCAGACAATTCAACTGAGATTCTTACCCTTTTACCAGATGAACGAATACTACCAACAACAACATAATCAACGCCAAACTTTTCACAGAATGCTTTCAGATCCATCTCGTTGTCTCTAAAATCGAAACATGATTGTCGAGAGACTAGCTCTAATTCTCTTATCATGGAAAATTCAGTTATTAAGTCCTCTACGATTCCATCTACTAAATATCCACTATCTTCGTCATTGCTAGCATTTGAGAACGGCATGACAGCTAGCTTTGGCTTATAATTTTTCTCAGACTCCTTTTTTGCGTAGCTCCTACCATCAGTCTTCTCTACTTTCCCACCTGTTGGAGAAATGCCAAACGTCTGATAACTATCGGAAATATTCTTTAATGCCTTGGTACCTGCATCTTCAACTCTGAATTCTATTTTGTTATCAACTTGATCCTTCACTGTTGATGAAATTAGTATTTGGCCAGGAGTGCAAGCAGCCTCCAACCGTGCAGCTATGTTAACACCACTACCATAAATGTTATCCTTTTCAACAATCACATCATCCATATGCACTCCCACTCGCCATGTCATGATTGAGCTTTCTTTAGTGACTTTATTTCTTTCATCAATAGCTTTTTGAAAGTTTATCGCAGCGTTGACACAGGAAACGGGACTCGCAAATTCAGCAATAACAGAGTCTCCGGCGGTATAGAAAATTTTTCCACCAAATTCTTCAATATAGGGATCTATAATAGAACGACAGGCCTTTAAATTATCTAGTGTTTTCTCTTCATCTTTTTCCATTAGACTGCTAAATCCCACACAATCAGTTGCCAAAATAGATGTTAGTCTTCTGTTTACGCTAGCCATTTTTAACCCTTCGTTTTTTCCTTTTGAACTTATAGAAACGACCAGCCTGAAACGTTAGGGCTCCTTCTGTTAGATCCATTTTTCCCGCAAATAACATTTCTAGGTAATCGTTTAGAATCCAATAGTATTATTTTTCAACTAATCTTCAATGGAATTTTTATCGTTTGAAAAAAATCTTCTTATATTCTGGTCTTGCTAAAAAATGAGAGAGTAACGCTGCTAATAGAAAGAAACCGAGCGTCGCATACTCACGATAATTAGTTATTCCTTGCTGATAATAAATAATAAGGCCCGAGCCTCCTATGGACTTTAAATATATATCAAGAAATTGGATCGGGAACATTCTTTCCTTACCAAACAAAAAGTGTCGTATAGCGAGATAACCAAAGGTAAGAAAAACACTCACCCTTACGATTTGCCATCGATGAAAGGGAATTTCCTGTATTGATTGATTAAATTCAAAAGGGAAAGAAAAAGAGTAGCCCAACAGTGCAACTAAACCTGCAAAGAGCGCCCAGACCCCAAGTAGAAAGATCATTATTTGTGCTATTAATCTCAGTTACTTCCCTCAATTGCTTAGAACATAATAAAAAAAATTGGTGAACTGATTACGTGACAAAAAAATATCATATTTTTCAAATTTTT
The DNA here is from genome assembly GCA_902524655.1 of uncultured Alphaproteobacteria bacterium. Classification (GTDB taxonomy): domain Bacteria; phylum Pseudomonadota; class Alphaproteobacteria; order Rhodobacterales; family Rhodobacteraceae; genus CACIJG01. Next base: position 31,902 of record CABZEG010000009.1, read on the forward strand.
TCAATTTAAGGAAAATTTCATCTAAATATAACAACCAATTCAGATAAAATTTTGGCTACTAATTCCTTACAACAGACGCACCTTCTATTTTAATATCCGTTGCCACTGCTTCTTTTTCGTAGGTAAAGGCGAATACTCCAGATACCTTATTTTCTTTAAAAACAAAACTATTCCTCAAATCTCCAAGTAGTTTTTCTGAGTCATCTTCAAACTTTTTCAAAGCTTTAGCGTCTTCAAACTTCACGTGAATATTTAAATCACCATCTTTACTTATAAGTATATTCAGTCCGAGAAAATCATACTCCGCTATTTTCCCACCCAAGGACTCTGAGCAGAATCCCGCCGCTACTTTTGCTTCACTAACACCAGGAAACTTAAACTGATAAATCACTGCAAACATCTAAATATCTCCCAACTCAGAAAGCATATTATCGAGATTGACTTGAGCTTGTTCTTTAGAAATTGATATTCTCTTGAATATTCCTTGATCAAGATCTAATTCACTTTGGAACTCCCTAGCTCTCTTAGTCATCAATCCAGATGCGTCGAGCAAGTCGTATTTTATCAGACTTTGTTTTCCTGGTTCATCTATAGGTCTACCTTCAATTACGGTCAAAAAATTAATTGTATCTTTAATAGTCATATCTGGATTATGTTTAATAAACACCTTGAGCATATCAATAGCTCGAGATGCAGTAATTTCTCTTTGATCACCCTGGGTTTCAAGTTGATGTGCCAGTCTTGCCGCAAGCTTTTGTATTAGTGTAATTTGATTATTGTCGAGTTTTTTACCCAACTCCGTGTCGACAACACAAAGCGTTCCTAATATTAATCCACCTTGAGTAATTAAAGGGAACCCCCCATAAAATTTTACATATGGATCTCCAGTCACAACGGGGTGATTTTTAAACCTCTCGTCCTTACTACAATCCTCTACTAATATCGGGTCAGTGCTATTCAAAGCAAATTGGCAAAATGTTCTTTCTCTAGGGGCACTGTCAGGACGATCTTCTGATAGCCCAACATGACACAACATATACTGTCTTTCTTCATCTATAAGCCCAGTATAGCTAACAGGCATATTCGATATTTCTTTTGCTAGCTCTGTATAGATTAAAAATAAATCTTTGTTGGCAACATCCATTACCCCCGTTTTTCGAACTGCCTCAAGTCTTCGAGCTTCATTGCTTGGGATAGCAGCGGGTGAAAAGTCCCTATAATCGTTCAAAAAAATCCTCTGTGTTAAGGTTTCTGTTGTTAAGCTTTAATTTTATCGTTCTTAAAAAGTTTTTCAACTTTTTCATTATATTTACTGGCGTGCAGATTATCCCATTCGCCGAAAAATTGATGGCATATAGTAAGGTATTTTTTGTTGGTAATCGGAAAATCTTTTGCCGTAAATTTTTTGGAATCTTTTTTCTTTCAACATAGGACCAAAATAGCAATAAAGACTGTAGGATAGCGCAACAATAAATAAATCCAAACTCATCACAGGACTTGTCCAAAGGACTAAACTGAAAGATAGATAAATGGGTTGCCTAATTATCGAAAAGAGACCATGAGTAGGCATGTCAGGAAAAACCGGTTTTTTCCCCTGATATACAGATGTCCAGCCTAAGGAACCAGTTTGCACTTTATATCCTGCTTGTATAGATGAAATAGATAATAATGCCCAACTAAGTAAGTTAAGTATGATCATATATATGCTTGCTGGTGTTTCAATTTGCCAAATAAAAACTCCAGAAAAATTCCAGAGAGAGAATAAGAGTATGAGTTGTATGGAAGCTATAGTAGCGTAGACCGTTGTTCTAAGAGTTTTGGCATAACTTTTAGGCGCAAAAATCTCTAATATCTTCATACCACTGTTAGATAGAAAGAATGAGTGACCCATAGGAAACTGAATTAACAACAAAAGATTTATTGCCACTGCACCGAAGCCTTCGAAGGGTCCAACTGAAAATTGAAAACCGGTCAAAATAGTAATAAACATCACTGCGCCAGCTACTAGAAAAATACCATGACACGCTATACCATACAATAAAGCAATGGGTTTGTTACCTGATCGATCCATAGACTACAGATAGTACGTCTTAAGAAAATGAAAACATTAAAACTCAAATTCATTTTGTAATTTTGGTTTCTTTTTTCTCGATTTAAGATAATCATTTTCAGAAATTTTTCTGCTACCTATCTTCCTCCAAATAGCTTCCGATTGGGATCTTGCTATTTTTAAGTTTTTGAGTTGATGAATTCTTGTCGAAGCGCTTTCCCTTGAAAGTTTCTCATCAACAATGGGGCTATAATATTTACCTAATAATTCTGGTGTCTCCCAGGGAGTATGGACGTTTGCCTGAGGCATATGCCTTAACTCTGGAACCCACTTTTTTATAAATTTTCCTTGAGGATCATGTTCCAATCCTTGCTTGATTGGGTTATAAATTCTTATGGTATTTATACCGGTAGTACCTGACTGCATCTGTACTTGAGAATAATGAATTCCAGGTTCATAGTCTGAGAATAGACGCGCCAGATAAAGAGATGTTTGCCTCCAATCTATCCATAAATTGTAACTAGCGAAGCTAACAAGCATTGCTCGCATACGGAAGTTTATCCATCCAGTTGATATCAATGATCGCATACAGGCATCAACAAAGGGGAAACCTGTTTCTCCACGTTTCCATCTTTCAAAATTTTCCGAATAAGAGGTTTCTCTTTCCAATTTATCATAAATAGGATGAATGTTTTTCCACTCTATGCTCCTTAAATCTTCCAATTTTTGAATGAAATGACAATGCCATCGGAGTCTTTTCTGGAATGAATTGTAAGAGGCTCGCCAGTTTTTTAATTTATCCCCAACTAGGTCTAGCTTTTTTTGGGTTTGTTGTTGTGTCCTCTGGAAAATAGTTCGGATAGAAATAGTCCCGAAGGCAATATGTGTAGACAGTCTAGAACAAGAATCTGCAGATAGCAAAGGTCCAGACATCTCTCTCTGATAGTTTTCACCCCGCTCAGTCAAAAAACTTTTTAAAACAATACCGGGCTCAATTTTGCCGAGGTTAGAATTTGGTTCGAAACCATCAAATTCCAACAACATGTCTTGACATGATGGTAAATTATCAGAGTCTTCAGATACACATAATATTTTTGCAGGTACCTCATAAATTTTTTTTCGCATGTGACTGTGCCAAAGGGTTGACCATCCGTCACGAGAATTTAAATTCCTTACCACTCCATTTTGTTGATATTCTTTCCAGTCTATAGAATTTTTATCGGTCCACTTTCGGATTGCTGAATCGCGATCTTTTGAAAATTTATTCCATGTTTCATAGTGAGAAAAAATTGCTTTGACGTTATGTCGGGTTGCCAAAGACTTTAATACAGGAAGCGCTTCTCCAACTTTGATCACTAGCTTAGCGCCTCTTTTAATGAACATATCGTCGAGTTGGCTGAGGTAGTGCTGAAGATGTAGAAAATGCCGGTACGAAACATCGGGCTGTCTCCAGAGGTTTGGCTCTAAAATGTAAAGAGGTAGTATTTTTCCTTTTGCGCAAGCATTTGACAGAGGCCCGTGATCGAGCATCCTTAGATCTCTTTTGAACCACACGATATTCAACTGGCGTCCTACTTTCCTTTACGAAAAATTCTTTTACGCCACGCAGTATAGCTTCCTGGTCTTAGATTTTTTCTCATTAAATTTTTTACTTCGATCTCCTCTAGCCCGAATTCGCTTTTAATAGCCTTGAAGCTTACTTTGTCACTGAGTGCTAGCTCAATTAATTCGGACAAACGCGCCTGAGATAGGTTTCGTTCACCGCTTGGCATCAAATGTGATGATTTAACAGTAAATAATAAAAAATTACAGAACCAACAGCGCCTGCTATTGCTGCTTGAGCAAACCTTGTTCTCATTTTTGCAGCCATTTCTTTCATTTTATCGGGATCTGACCCGAAAATTAGTTCAACAGAGTCTTGAAGTGTTTCTCTATCACTTGGATATTGACCCTTTGTTTTCATAGCTGCTGTTGATGTTCGCCTGGTTCTCATGATTAATTCTCCTTTTCTTGTTCAACAGATATGTTCTGGATCGAAAAGATGACAACTGGGTGTGTCATTTTGCCTCAGATTTGGAAAAAAATTTTTTTTAGCTTGGTTTTAAAAAAAATAGACCTACTTGTAGCGCGTAGAAAAAAAGCGGAGATTTAAAAATGAAGAAAATTATTGCGTCTGTGTTCGTCATTACACTTTTCGGCTCAAGTGTGTATGCAAGTGGCTGCAGCGAAATGGCGGCATTCAACACAAAAATAAAGAAAGCACTAAAAACAGCGTCTTTTAACGAAAAGACCCTTGCAAATATTAGAAATTTGCAGTCTGAATGCAAAAGACAGCATGACATGGGAATTGCTGTGAGTGCGATAAGTTCATGCAACAAGGCGCTCGATTTGGTCGCTGTCAACTAAGACTTTAATAATGTACGGGATTATGGAGTAAGATATGATTAACGAAGAGAAGAAATTTACTAAGCTTGACGTCGTTAGCGGAAAGTCGTATTTCATTTGTCAATGTGGTCAGAGCGCAAAGTTCCCTTTATGCGATGGAAGCCATAAAAACACCTCCTTTAGTCCTGAGAAATATGTCGCCTCCGCAGACACTTCTGTGAGCGTCTGCGGATGCGATGATTTAAAAACAGTTGTTTGCGACTGCGCTTAATAAGGAGTGAGCACATGAATGCTATTGTGAAAAGATTGGAACGGTTAAACAGCGCTATACCAGAATTTTGTACGTCTCATTGGTTATTAAGAATACCTTTAGCGCTATTGTTCATACAAATGGGATTGATGAAGTTGCCCATAGACCCTGCTGAAGCAGAATCCTATGGTCTTTCCGTTCTTGTTTGGTGGGTTGTAGCTCTTGGTGAATTGGGGAGTGGACTCGGTTTAATAGCAGGCGGATTGTTTAACACAAGAAAAATACCAAGTTGGTTAGGAGACACCCTAACGCGGTTCAGCGGGTTTACTATAGGTTGTATAACAACCGGCGTGATATGGATTGGCGAACCCGAAAGCTTTCTAGACGTGATTTTGTACGACAATCTTCACGTGTTTATGTGGGTCGGAGGTTTATTTTTCGCTCTACGCGGAAACCGTGCTTAAAATGTTTAGGGGACCTTAAACGTCCCCTGCATTTCTTTTAGCATCAAACTTTTCATTAAATTGATGTTGTGGAAATCGCTTTGACAGTTTTTCCTTATTTCCATTTATAATATCCACTAAGTCAACCTTCAGCGCTAGACAAGCTTGAGCTACATACCACATTATATCTCCCAATTCTCTTCTCATGTGCTCATGCGCGACAACATCAAAAGCCTTTTCCTGAAACATTATTTTCTTGATTATTTCATTAAATTCTCCAACCTCTCCAGATAAACCAATACCAGCTGTTAGCAATCGTGACATCTCGATATCTTTGGAATTGAGATAATTGATACGTTCCCTCATTTTATCTGATGATTTTGAAGCTTCACTTGTAACTTTATCTACGAAATCCGTATACTCTTCTAGCAAATTTTGTTGCATTTTTAACCCTATTTTGATTTATCCTAATATTAATCACTTTATATCCTTACCATCCTTTCGAATGTAATCATCTTTTGATTTAAACTCTTCGCCCTCTTTTAATAGACCAGCACCAGGAATAAAATTTACCTCTATCCGAATTCCATCTGGGTCTTCAAATAATACATAATAATAACCTGGAGCCCAATCTCGTTCTTCGGGGCCACGTACAACTTTTGCATTGATCTGTGTCAAAAGCTCATAAGTTCTATCGACATCATCACGACTTTTAGCCCTTAAACATAGATGATGAAGACCAACCCTATATTGTTGGAAGGTTTCGGCTGAAAATTCAGGATCACATCTTCTTATACCTATAGCCGTTCTACCTCCAACATGATAGCAAAAATCCTGTCCATCCATAACACAGATCATTCCAAATTTTGGCAAAAGGCTTTTGTAAAATTGTCTTGCGTCACCAAAACGTGTAACCGTTAATATTACATGAGCCATACCATTAATCTCAATTTCACTCATGTCGTAGTCATCGCACTTCCAAAAGTCTTTACCTTATCTGCTTTTCCTGGCGATGGAGGAATGTTAAGACCTCTGTCACAAGCTGGACGTATACGCATTTGTTCCATCCATCTTTCCAAACTTTCCAGACCCTCAGTCGAAACTCGTGCCCATTTATGACTCCTTATCCAAGACCAATTGGCAATATCGGCGATAGAAAAGTCCCGAGCTAGCCATTCAGATTGACTGAGCCGTACATCTAAGACTTCATATAATCTTCTTGTTTCATTATGATATCGTTTGCGCGCGGCAGGAACATCGTTTGGGAAGTACCGTTCAAAAACCACTGCCTGCCCTTGCATTGGCCCTATCCCGCTTGCTTGGAACATTAACCATTGTAAAACTAATGTTCTATCAGGTTCATTAATTGGTAATAACTGGCTAAACTTTTCTGCCAAATAAATAAGGATGGCGTTTGAGTCAAAAATGATGGTGCTGTCTTTTCCCATTGTTTTTAACACTGGAATTCGTCCATTGGGATTTATTTGTAAGAACCAGTTTGTATGTTGCTCGCCTGATTGTAAATCTATAAGCTGTACCTCGTATTGAGCTCTTAACTCTTCAAGAGCCATAGCTACTTTCCATCCATTTGGAGTGGGTGCTGTGTAAAGTTTATACATAGTGTTTCCTAAGGATAAAATGCTATTATACTAAATAAAAAAGCACAAGTTCGTTCTATATGATAGCATGAGTATAGTAGGAGATTATTTTGAAAAAAGTTGATTGGTATTTTGATTTTATTTCTCCCTTTGCTTATTTACAATTTTCACAATTTAAAAAGTTTGAAAATGAGCTTAACATCTCAATACATCCAGTCTTATTTGGTGCTCTTCTGAAACATTGGGGTCAACTTGGACCTGCAGAAATTGTCCCTAAAAGAATATTTACGTATCGTTTTTTCAAATGGAAAGCTGACAAGTTAGGGATAAAATATACTATGCCTCCCTCACACCCATTTAACCCTCTACCGGCCTTGCTGTCATGTATCGCAGGAAATTCAACCTATGAAGTAACTAAAGAAATATTCGACATTATCTACAAACAAGGACAACAACCGGATCAGAAGGAGGGAATAGAAAAACTAGAAGCCGTAGTAAATGAATACACATCATCAACGCATTCGACACAAGATGAAAGTGCTCATAAAAAGATATTGCGTGCCAACACATCTAAAGCTATAGAAAATGGCGTATTTGGCGTACCAACGTTTGTAGTCGAAGGACAAGTTTTTTGGGGAGGAGATGCATCGGATATGATGTTAGACTTTATAAAAAATCCTGAGCTATTTTCTTCGGAAGAAATGAAGCGTATTTCTTCCATGCCGATGGGTTTAATAAGAAACAAACCCTAACTGACATTTTCATTTTAATTGGGCTATCTCTCTAATATGATTTGGTGACAACCCGCAACAGCCGCCAATAATATTTACCCCTTCCTCAATCCATTTTTCAGCAAAGGATTTAAGTTGTTTAGGTTTTATTACTTTATTGAAGTCCCAATTCGGTGACACCCATCCGCCCGAGTCCGGATAAACCATAAGTGGTCCATCAAAAAAGTTTCTTAAAACCTTTAACGACTCGCTAACGGCGTTTACATCAGTGTGCATAATGCCGGCAACATCGATATTAAAATCTTTGACTATATTAACAATTCGTTCAAAAGGAATATCATCTTCTTCCATAAAACTTAACACAAGACCTGTATCGCTCAATCGAGTTGAGAAACCTGCCCATACGGGTTTTTTACTTTTTGCTGCAGCTTCAAAGACTGCTAGCATTCTATCAGGGTGGTACATCATTTCTAAAATAATTATATCACACCCATTTTCAGCTAAAAACAGAGCCATTTCCTCACAATTTTCTCTCAATCTATTTTCGGAAACTCCGTGCTTTGGATCAGATTGCTTTGCACCGTCAGGTATCGGAAGTCTATGAGATAAAGATCCTGCAATTAATATATCGTCTCTTTTTGCCTTTATTTTTGCTTCTTGCGCTGCAAAAATCGCTTTTGAATTAATTTCTTTAAAGCTATCTGCCAGACCTGCTGCTTCTAACATTAAACGACTAGATGCATAGGTATTTGTAGTTATCACTTCTGCACCCGCATTTATGTAATCTAAATGAATTTGTTCTAAAACTTGAGTATTTAGTGAGGCGGACCCACACCAAGTTTCATCCATCTCTATACCCCTAAATTGCAACTCAGTTCCGACGCCTCCATCCAGTATAATCAAATCATTTTCATCAATTTTCTTTTTAAGGGTCTCATATTCAGTTTCCATTAAATATCCTTTTTTTGCCTTGTAATTTAGTCTTTAGCACTTTATGCAAAAAAAAGTGAAGCAAATAGTTTTTTTAGAAATTTAATGACAATCGACTACAGTCAAATCATCCTTTATTTTTTTGCATTAATTATTTTGTTTCTTACCCCTGGTCCTGTTTGGGTGGCTTTAATTGCTAGGACAGTTTCTGGTGGAGCTAAATCTTCAATTTCGCTTGCTCTAGGCGTTTCTCTAGGTGACATGCTTTGGCCCTTTGCGGTTTATTTTAGCTTGGGTCTTCTTATATCAATTTATTCCGATATTTTATTGATATTTCGATACTTTGCTTCTTTTGTTTTAGTCTTGATGGGATTGCATATAATATACTCAAGGAATAAGCTGTTAAGTGAAGATCATCGTCTCACTAAATCAGGATTTGTTGCAGGTTTTTATGCAGGCTTCATCGCTGTAACTGCAAATCCCAAAGCATCACTTTTCTATATGACACTTCTTCCAGGTTTTTTCAATTTTGAATTAATAGGTCTTGTTGATGTTTTTCTAATTTCAGTTCTCTCTTTTTCCGTCCCGATGATAGGAAATATTTTAATGATACTTTTCGTTGCAAAAATTAGGTCACTATTATCTTCTCCAAACTCAATTAGTTTAACGAATTTAATATCTGGTATACTCTTGGTACTTGTAGGAATATCCATATCGATTTTTTAGTTAATCTATTTCCTTTCTTATTCTGATAGAGTATCCGTAATTCACTTTTTCCTATGTGGATCGCCCTTAGGTAATATATCTCGAATATAATCCCTCTGTTTCCACTCTGGTGGCGGAGGTACTGCCTTTCCTTTTCTAGGAATATGCGGGGATGGTTTACTCTCTTTTAAATTTGGTACGTATCGCGGGCAATTTGGATAAATTTCGCATTTTATTCGCACAACAAACTTAGCACCATGGTGTTTTTCCAAGGATTTTCTATCCCTATGAATACTCGCCTGTCCATTAATCCTTATACGGCGACTTTTCCCGTCAAAATTTACGAATAATAACGCAACATTTGGATTTTTTATGATATTACCGGCTGTCCGATACATGGAATTCCCATCATATTCTGGATATTCAATTACTCCTCCCTCAAGTATCTTCACGAATCCCGGATCCCCTGATTTTATATTACAATCGATATATTCTTTCCAAGAGCTCGCTATAAAGAAGAATTGCGCATTTTTTATTAATTCTTTTTCATCATCCCAAAACTCATAGTGCTTTCTGTTTGTTTCAATGGCTTCAGCTGTTCTGCGCCCGTCAAAAAGATCCTGAAACTCTCTCATTCCCTCATGAAAAAAATCTCTGTTCCTAAAGTCATTCATATATGTCTCACAATTTTTTATTTTTGTTACAGAAAGTTACATCAAAGTATAGCATTTGGACAAAGGAAAATAGCCCAACAACTTTATTATTTCCTTAAAATCATCCTCTCAGCACGAGTAGAACTTTGTGACGGTAATAAAATAGATGCCAGAACAATAATAACAGAAAACAAACTTAAAAAACTAAAAAGCTCCGACAACTTATATCCCTTGTCCAACATAAAACTACATGTTGGTAGCACAGTAGCGCCAACTCCAAGATTGAGAACAAACTTTATGCTAAGAACGCGATTCCTCCAACCATCAGGAACATACCGAACCATAATAGCATCAATAATTGGAATTTGCCCGAAAACAAAACAGACCGCTAACGTCATAAAGAATAATAGCTTGTAACCGTCGAATTGAGACGCCAAATATATAAAGATTATCTGACCAATTGAGACAATAAATAAAACTATTTTCGGCGATATACGATCAATAAACCATCCAACAACAACCTGTGAAAAAGAAGATATTGCATAGACAAAAGAAGCAAGTAGTCCAGTCATCGCAACAGAGAGCATAAGGTTTTCCATGTAAAGCTCCAAATACCGAGGAACGAGGAAAGTTACCGCTGTAAAAACGAAACCTCCAAAGGTGGTACTAATTGCTAAGGCTAAAAGAGCTTGCTTCCAGCCATGAGAAAACTTTTCAGACTTTATTTTAGGCGATCCTTCATTTGGCAACTCCATAGGTTTGAGAGCACGTGCAAAAAATATTCCGTAGATTATGCATATTATTCCAGATATCAAGAAAGCCATTTTCCAATCACTATAAAAAATAATAATGCCTGTAATTAATGGAGCACTAGCTACGCCCATATTTCCGAATAAGCCATTGACACCGAGGCGTAGACCGACGCGCTCTTTTGTTTCCAATAGCATTGCTATTCCGACCGGATGAAAAATAGCAGCAAAAAAACCCAAGCTGGACAAGCCTAATACCAAATGAAGTGATGTGTAAGAAAAACTTATCAGGATCGACGAAATGCCTATCCCAAAATGAAATACTACCATTGTAATAGATCTTGAAAAAATGTCAGCTACTCTGGCTGCTATTGGTGATGCGATACCAAACAGAATAAACCCCAATGTTGCCAGCTTTATAGTTTCACCATAGGTTAGTCCGATGTCCTGCCCTGCATCGTATGCTGCCTTGGCAAAGACAAGAATTATAAAATGGTCTAAAAAATGACTTATAAAAAGATATATGTCCGGAATTTTTTTGTTTCGAAACTGTGAAAGCATGCTAGTTTACTAGCACAATTTATTTGCAACGGCATAATAAATAACTTTCACTTATCACTTTGGTGAAGAGATCATAGTTTCTACGGGATTATAAAGGGCATAAAAATGACTAAAGAAAGCACATATATTCCACCTGAGGTTTGGGAATGGGATAAGCCTAGTGGAGGAGCGTTTGAGAGCATAAACAAACCCACGGCTGGTTCTGCTTATGAACAGAAACTTCCCAGAGGGAAGCATCCTTTGCAACTTTATTCTCAGGGTACACCAAATGGTGTCAAAATAACATTGATGTTAGAAGAACTGATAGCTTTAGGACACATAGGCGCTGAGTATGACGCGTGGCTTTGCCGAATAAATAAAGGTGAGCAGTTTTCATCTGGTTTTGTAGAAATAAACCCTAATTCAAAAATTCCAGCGTTACTAGATCAATCAAATGGAAAAGAACAAAGAGTTTTTGAGTCCGGTGCTATTCTCTTGTATTTAGCCGAAAAATTTTCAGAGTTTTTGCCAACTGAACTAAATAAGCGCACTGAATGCCTTTCCTGGTTGTTTTGGCAAATGGGAAGCACTCCTTATTTGGGAGGCGGCTTTGGTCACTTTTATTCCTATGCGCCTGAAAAATTTCAATATCCAATAGACAGATATGCGATGGAAACTAAACGTCAGTTGGACGTATTGGATCAAAGATTAAGTCAAAGTGAATTCTTAGCTTGTGACCAATTCACTATTGCTGATATAGCTTCTTGGCCTTGGTACGGACAACTCGTGCTTGGTCGATTATATAGCGCTGGTAATTTCTTGGATGTAAGTTCATATAGGAATGTCGTTGCTTGGGCTGAGAAAATAGATCGAAGACCGACAGCAAGTAAAGCACGAATGGTCAATCGTATAGTAGGCAACCCAAAGTTTCAGTTGCACGAAAGACATGACGCGTCGGATTTTGAATTAAAAACCCAGGATAAACTTAAAGGTTCTGAATAGGTTTATTTTTTAATTGAATATCTATTTCACCAAAATTCTTGAAAGTTTAAAGCTTTTGTAATACGATTTCAATAATATCGGGAGAAACTAGTAATAGTTGCCGAAGGAGCAACCGCCCCGGAAACTCTCAGGCAAAAAGGACCGGTATAGACTGAACACTCTGGAGAGCGACTTTAAATAGTCCGCCGAAGGGATAACGATCTCAGGCAAATGAACAGAGGGGGCATTCTAAGATGTGTACTTATACACATCTTTAACGAATGCCGGTAAAATCAATTAATACCGGAATAAGAGGGTTAAGTTTTGACAGAGCTTAAAAGGACAGCTTTATTTGATCTTCATCGATCTCTCGGTGCTAAAGCGATACCTTTCGCTGGATATGAAATGCCAGTTAATTACCCTTTAGGAATTATGAAAGAGCACTTATATTGCAGAAAATCTGCAGGTCTGTTTGATGTTAGTCATATGGGACAGTTGGTCATTTCGTCTAACACACAGTCAATGCAATTCATTGCTTCTGAGTTAGAAAAACTACTCCCTATTGATTTAATAGGTCTTGGCAAAGACAGGCAGAGATATGGGTTTTTACCAAATAAAGAGGGAGGAATAATAGACGACCTGATGATATCAAATCGAGGCGATCACTATTTTGTTGTTATAAATGCTTCGAGAAAGGAAATTGATTTTAAATATCTTAGAGAAAATATTTCTAAAGAAATCGATGTTGACTTAATTAAGACAAGAGCACTTATTGCTATTCAAGGTCCTCAATCAGAAAAGATATTATCCAACCTAATCGGAGAATTAAGTTCCTTAAAGTATCTTGATGTGAATAACTTTTCGTATAGAGGAGAGATACTATGGGTTTCAAGGTCTGGCTATACTGGACAAGATGGATTTGAAATATCACTACCTAATAGTCTATGTGAAGTTTTCTGTGAAAACATTCTCGACCAAGATGGTATTGAACCGATTGGATTGGGAGCCAGAGATACCCTCAGACTGGAATGTGGGCTTTGCCTATATGGGCAGGACTTAAACGAAACAATTACTCCTATTGAGGCCGGTTTAAAATGGGCTATCCAAAAAGTTAGACGGACTGGAGGGGAGCGAGAAGGTGGTTTTGTAGGGCAAGAAAAGATTTTGAACCAAATTGAGGAACAACCTTATTTCAAGAGAGAGGCTTTTTTTCCCGATGGGAGAGCTCCACTAAGATCTGGGACTAAACTGTTTAGTGATGATAGTGGAAAGAATAAAATTGGTGTGATCACATCTGGCAGCTACTCACCATCTCTTGAAAGACCCATTTCAATGGGGTATTTGAACCATAATAAATTCAATGTTGATGAACCAATTTTTGGTGAAGTAAGAAACAAGTTCTTTTCTGTAACACTTACAAAATTACCGTTCGTACCAACCAGTTTTAAAAGAAATTAAGAGGAGATAGTAATATGAAATTCACAGAAGAGCATGAATGGCTTGGGTTTGACGGAGATATGGTCAAGGTTGGCATCACAGAGTATGCCGCGGAACAATTGGGAGATATTGTATTCATTGAACTACCAGATGTAGGAACTTCAGTTACCAAAGGGCAAGAAATAGTTGTTATAGAAAGTGTAAAGGCAGCATCGGATATCCTGGCACCTCTTGATGGTGAAATTACCGAGATCAACAACGCAATAGTGGATGACCCATCTATGGTTAACAACGATCCAACAGGGGAGGCTTGGTTTTTCAAAATGTCCTTAAAAAATCAAGGAGAGCTTGACGGTCTAATGAGTGAAGACGAATACAAGAAACATATCGAATAACTAAATTATTAGGGGGAAAAAATGAATTTTGAAAATAATAATTTTGAGCCAACAGAGTATCTACCTTACGATTTTGCTAATAGGAGGCACATAGGTCCATCGCCTCAGGAGATGAAAAAAATGCTTAAGCTTCTTGGTCTGAATAGTATTGATCAATTAATTGATCAAACAATTCCTCTATCCATAAGACAAAAAAAATTACTTGATTGGGATAAGCCAAAATCTGAACGAGAGATGCTTTTCCATCTTAGAGAAACAGCTTTAAAAAATAAAAAAATGATGAGCTTAATCGGTCAAGGGTATCACGGAACTATAACACCCCCTGCAATTCAAAGAAATGTTTTAGAGAATCCTGCCTGGTACACTTCCTATACGCCTTATCAGCCAGAGATTTCCCAAGGACGTTTAGAGGCTCTTCTTAATTTTCAAACAATGATCAGTGACCTAACTGGACTGGAAATAGCAAACGCGTCTTTACTTGATGAAGCCACTGCGTGTGCAGAGGCAATGACTATGGCAAAAAGGATAACTAAAAACAAGTCCCTCAATTTCTTTGTTGACAAAGAATGTCACCCACAAAATATAGAAGTCCTGAAGACAAGAGCACAACCACTCGGATTAAACATAATTATCGGTGATCCGGATAAAGACATTAATTATGAAGATTGTTTTGGGGCAATATTTCAATATCCCGGAACTTTTGGTGCACTTAGAGACTTTACAAATGTGACCGATAAACTGCACGACAAGGGTGCTCTTGTTACGATTTCAGCAGACCCAATGTCGTTAACTTTACTGAAAGAACCAGGTTCCATGGGGGCCGACATCGCAGTAGGATCAACACAAAGATTTGGTGTTCCGCAAGGATTTGGAGGACCCCATGCCGCATATATGGCTACCAAAGAAACTTACAAGCGGTTTCTTCCCGGTAGAATTGTGGGTGTTTCTATAGATAGTAGAGGCAACAAAGCGTATCGATTGGCTCTACAGACAAGGGAACAACATATTAGACGTGAAAAGGCTACTAGCAATGTGTGTACGGCACAAGCTCTTCTGGCGGTAATGGCATCTTTTTATGCTGTAATGCATGGTCCAGATGGGTTAAAAGCTATTGCGCAAAGGATCCACAGAAAAACCGTTAGATTAGCCAAGGGATTGGAGGCACATGGTTTCAATGTGGAACAAAAACATTTTTTTGATACGATTACGATAGACGTCGGTCCCTTGCAAAATGTAATTCTCAAATCAGCCATTAGTGAAGGAATTAATCTTAGAAAGATAGGCAAGTCTAGAATTGGAATATCATTGGATGAGAGAACCAGGCCAGCTATAATTGAGGCAGTATGGAGATCATTTGGTATAAAAAGAAAAGATAAAGACTTAACTTCAGGTTATCGAATTCCGAACGAATTATTCAGACTTACCGATTTCCTTACACATCCTATATTTCATATGAACAGAGCGGAGAGTGAGATGACAAGATATATGCGCCGTCTTGTTGACAGAGATATAGCTCTTGATAGATCTATGATACCACTTGGCTCATGTACTATGAAACTCAATGCGGCTGCAGAAATGCTCCCGCTGTCTTGGCCTGAGTTTTCTCAAGTCCACCCATATGCTCCCAAGGAACAAACCTTGGGCTATAACATAATGATAGACAACTTGTCTAAAATGTTGTGTGACGTGACCGGATATGACTCTATATCGATGCAGTCTAATTCAGGAGCCCAGGGAGAGTATGCTGGGCTGCTTACAATAGGGCGATATCATAAATCACGGGGAGATAATAACAGAGACATTTGTTTAATTCCCATGTCGGCACATGGCACAAATCCGGCTTCAGCACAGATGGCTGGATTACAAGTTGTTCCAGTCAATACATCAGATAATGGGGACGTTGATATAAACGACTTCGAAAGTAAAGCTAAGGAATATAAAGATAGGCTGTCGTGTTGCATGATTACCTACCCTTCAACTCATGGTGTGTTTGAAGTTAATGTTTCAAAAATTTGCGCAATTACCCACAAATATGGTGGTCAGGTTTACCTTGATGGTGCAAATCTAAATGCAATGGTTGGACTGGTTAAACCAGGCGAAATTGGGGCTGATGTAAGCCATTTAAATCTTCATAAAACTTTCGCGATACCACATGGTGGTGGTGGGCCAGGAATGGGGCCGATAGCAGTCAAAGATCATTTAACTCCATTTCTTCCAGGAAATCCAGTTGAGGATAATAATGGAGGAGCTGTCTCTGCTGCTCCATTTGGATCAGGTTCAATTTTGACTATTTCATGGGCTTACTGTTTAATGATGGGCGGAACAGGGCTCACACAAGCTACAAGAGTAGCCATTTTGAATGCAAATTATATTGCAAAAAAATTGGGAGAGTTTTATCCCATTCTTTACACTGGGCCTTATGGAAGAATTGCACATGAATGTATCGTAGACATTAGACCCCTAACTAAAGATACAGGTGTTACTGTTGACGATATTTCAAAGCGATTAGTTGATTGTGGTTTTCATGCGCCAACCATGAGTTTCCCAGTTGCGGGAACACTTATGATTGAACCAACTGAAAGTGAAACCAAAGCAGAACTTGATAGATTTTGTGACTCTATGATAGCGATCTTCCATGAAGCAAAGGATATTGAAGAAGGTCGTATCGATCCAGATAATAATCCCTTAAAAAACGCTCCTCATACCGTTGAAGATTTGGTTGGAGAATGGAACCGACCATATACTAGGGAGCAAGCTTGTTTTCCTCCTGGGTCCTTTCGTGTAGATAAGTATTGGCCGCCCGTAAATAGAATTGATAACGTCCATGGGGATAGAAATCTAATTTGCACATGTCCGCCAATGTCTGACTTTGAAGAATCAAGCAAGGGAAACTAATTTTTTATAGCTTTTGATTATTTGTTCGTTTTACACTAGGTATTGGAAAGGGCCAATCATACCCATAATAATCAGAGCTTTATTTAATACGTAATGTCAAAAGTTAAGCGTAAATTAACAACCATTCTTGCTACCGATTGTGTCGGCTTTAGCAAAAGAATGGATGAGAATGAAGAACTAACACTTGAAAACCTAAAAGCTTGCAGATCTATAATTGATCCACAGATTAAAGAATTCGGAGGAAGAATTTTCTATACAGCAGGGGACTCTGTAATAGCGGAGTTTGAAAGTCCTGTTGAATGTGTGAACGCAGCAATAGGTTTTCAAAAAGCTATCAATGATAGAAATAATACGCTTTCTGAAGAATCACAGCTGGACTGGAGAGTTGGCATACATCTGGATGACGTCATAATAGAAGGAGATAATGTCTACGGTAACGGCGTAAACATAGCAGCTAGACTTGAGAATGCCTGTTCTCCAGGACAAATACTACTTTCAACAGCAGTACAAGATCAGGTTAATAAAAGAATAAATTTTAGCATTGAAGATGCTGGGACAAAATCTTTAAAGAATATTGACGAGGCCTTTCAAGTATATGGAATCTCTCCTTCTGGCGAAAAAATTTCTAAGACCGATGCACTTAAGGAAAAAGACGCACAAGAGGCGGTTAAGAGCTATAAGCCTAAATTAGCAGTTTTACCTTTTGATAATATGAATAATGATGAAGATAGCGGTTATTTAGTTGATGGTGTTGTTGAGGATTTAATTACAGAGTTTTCACGAATACGAGAACTTGAGGTCTTATCTAGACAGTCTTGTTTCGAATTTCGTGGTGCTACGAGTAGTATAAGAGACTTTTGTAAAAAATTTGGAGTAGATTATGCAGTCTCAGGGAGTATACGTACATCTGGTAAACGAGTTAGAATTTCTGTTGAGCTATCTGACGCAACTGATGGAAACGCTCTTTGGAACAATAAATATGATCGTATCTTAGAAGACATTTTTGATGTACAAGACGAAATTGTAAGAAAAATATCAATTGCACTCTTAGGTGAAATTGAGATTTCAAGCCTTGAACGGGCCAATCGTAAACCTACAGAAAATCTTACATCATATGAATTGTTATTAAGAGGCAAAGTATTGCACCATAAATTTAAAAAAGAGGCGTGCCTTGCAGCTATCGACTCCTTCAATAAGGCGATCCAAGCTGATAATAATAATGGTCAGGCATATGCTTGGAAGGCTTGCGCAATAGGACAGGCAATGGGACGAGGTTATTTAGAAGGAGACATGCAAGGATGGTGGGATAATTCAATGCAATGCATAGATAAGGCTCAACAATTAAATGATAATGATTTTGAAGTGCATAGAATGCTAGCAGAGGTTGCCTTAAGTACCCATGATTTCAAAGCTGGGGAAAGACACGCTCGTACCTCATTCAAAATGGTGCCAAATGATCCTAGAGTATTATCAGTTTATGGAGAGATTTTATCCCGAACGGGTTCGACAGAGAAAGGAATAGAGCTTTTAGAGAGCGCTCTTGAATTGGATCCCATACCAATGGGAAAAACAAATACAGACCATAGGACTAGAGCTGTTCTTTTCGGATATTTTATGGATAGAAACAGCAAGATGTGTAAAGAGCTGATAAACAATCTACAGGATATAGATTTTAAGTCATGGTTGGTGACTGCAAAAATCTGCGATGATGAAGAGATAGAATATAGATCAGAACCATGGTTTGCTGACAATAAAGACCAGTTCAAAGAGATGGATTGGGACATGGAAATAGATAGGTTTCATTTAAATAATGAAGGTTTGCAAAATTCTCTCGGAAGATTTGTAAAAAAATTTTTCAGCTAACTGACTTACCCGGATGCATTAGCTATAAAGTTTGTGCACGTGTATTATTAAACAATCCGCGATATGCCTTGCTAATGGGTGTTTTGACTGTCGATACTGTAACGGCTTACCTCATCGGAGTTATATCCCCAGTAATCTTAATTTGGTTTGTTGCCAACTCTACTCTACCATAGTAGCAATATGCCTATAATAACTAAATGATACTATGTTTAAATATATTATCTATTACAGCTTCTCTCAGTCAGAAATAAGCAGTAGTGCGCTAAAAGAATTATTACAAAAGGCAAGAGAATGGAACAAGGCCCATGAAATCACAGGATTACTTGTTTATAGGTACAATAAAAAGTTTAAAAGAGGCAACTTCCTTCAAATCATTGAAGGTCCCCAAAAATCAATATCGTCTACGTGGGATAGAATATCTGCTGACCCTAGACATCATACCATAACAGTTCTAGAAGATGGGAGTTTTGAAGTAAGAAACTTTTCGACTTGGTCTATGGGTTTGAAGAACTTAAATACTGAAGCACTGGAAGGTACTCCAGGATTTATCAATATCAATAATGACCAATTTTGGTCGAACCCAAATAATTTGAAACCTACCGCTTTGGAGCTATTGAGAAAATTCTATGACATGGGTTGATTTTTAAAAATCTAAAGGGACTTAATTACTTTCTGTTTTGCTTCTGAACTCAAAGATACAACCACTCCTTTGGTAATTTTTTTTGTTTTTTCATATGGCTCTTTTTTTTCCCCAACACCTTCAAGCTTTACTATTTTTTTTAAGCCTTCGGCTAGTACTTTTGATGTTAGAATATCGGTTTTAATCAACCCACTCACCTTTTCTAAATATAGGTATAATTTCTCCATTTTTCCCAAAACCATCAATGTCAATCTCGCCCGACCCTATCATCCAATCAATATGGATCATGCTTGAATTACCTCCTCGCTCACTTATCTCTGAAGATGTTAGATTTTTTTCTCCCTTGAAGCACTTAGAGTAACACTGACCAAGCGCTATATGACATGCAGCATTTTCATCAAAAAGTGTATTATAAAACAAAAGTCCTGAGTTTGAAATTGGTGAGCTATTAGGTACAAGTGCAACTTCTCCCAATCTTCTAGCTCCTTCATCAGAATCTAAAACTTTCTTCAAAACAGTCTCGCCTTTGCTAGCTTTTGCATCTGTTATACTACCTTTTTCAAATACAACTCTAATGTTATCAATTAAAGTTCCTTGATGCGATAATGGTTTAGTAGAAGATACATGTCCCTCAACTCTCAACGCGTGCGGCGTAGTGAAAACTTCTTCAGAAGGAATATTAGGATTACAAACCAAACCATTTTGAGCCATCGAAGCACCGCCCATCCACTCGTGCTCATCAGCCAAACCTACTCTTAAGTCTGTTCCAGGTCCTTTGAAATGGATTTCTTTGAAATTTTTTTGATTTAACCATTCCCTTTTCTCTTTCAGTTTCTGATTATGCGTATTCCATGATGCAACGGGATCTTCTGTATTAACACGAGAAGCCATAAAGATGGCCTCGGCTAAACGGGTTTGCGCTTCACCTTCGGCTATGTCAGGGAACATTCTTTTTGCCCAAGCCAAGCCCGGCCAAGCTATAATATTCCAATTAATATCAAACTGGGTAATTCGTTCTCTTGCCGGTTTGTAGGCTTTAGAGTTAGCTTTATTTGCTCTTGCAACCTTTTCAGGGTCCATATCTGATAATAGCATTGGGTCATCGCCGGCAATTGCCATTCTAGCTGTATTATTATCAAAAGCTTCGCCCATACCCTTGTAAAGCCAATCTGCAGCGACGTCGAAACTTTCACTAGATGCGTATTGGTATCTTGCAAGGGTTATTTCGCTATCGGAGAAAAAAGGTGTTACTAAGCCCGCTCCTGCTTTGTAAGCATGCTTCGCCACTAATCTGACTAATGGTAAAGCATCTGATGGAGCGGTAATTAATAGGTTTTGTCCTTTTTGCAGACCAACACCGGTACTGACTGAGAGTTCAGCAAGCTTATCCAACTTTTCAATATTTATCGAACTCATGGTAATTAACCTTTCATTTTAAATTCGAATGTTTTTGATCCAGGAGGTTTTTCAAATTCCGAAGATTTATATAATTTTTAATATAGTTTGGATAATAGAAATAATCAGTCTTTTTAAGATATCAACCTCTGATTTAAGACAGACGGCAAAGATCGTTTTTTGTATCTCTTCAAAGTAGCTAGCAATCCAACATCTATTAAACACTCTATGCCAATGACTGTTGAGTAGGCTAAAGAGAATATGCCGACATTGTATAATGTACCTTGATTAAATCCTTGGCCATAAAAACACCAAAAAGCTACCCAAAGAATTATTCCGCCCTGATATATACCTGTTAATGATAAAACATCTCTATACTTCAAATCTGTGTATGCAATGTTGGCAGGTATTATCTTCTTTGAAACGAAAGAAACCGCAAATAAAGGAAATAGTAAGGTTGATATGTTTATGTAAAGCTGCGGTAAATCTGATGGAGCTAGCCAAATTCCCTGCAAAGATAAACCTGCGACTAAACCAAAAGCTGTTGCTCCAGCACCAAAAAATAAGAACAAAGTTGCACCAAAGATAAAATGGACCTCTGATACACCGAGTGGGTATTGTGGGAGAACCTCAAAAAAAGAAAAAACAAAAATAGTTGTTATCAGACATCTGACAGCTGTTACTAAGACAGATGTGCTGTTAAACATTCGCTGAAGGAGCAATTTTAAACCTATTCCTATCGCTGCTGCGCCGGTTAAATAACTAAGTCCAATTTTCGCGCCGTTTACTACTCCGGGTTCTACGTGCATTTTGTATTTCCTTAAGGTTTTATATAACCAAATCATACGTTACACAGCTTAATTCTGTCAATAAAAACTGGCATTAAAAAACTGAATTTTTCTTATTTTCAAGAAAGCTTTTTGAGCATATTTTTCATAAACCTTAGGCCTAGTTCAAACTGAGATTTCTCAATATATTCATTAGGTTGATGGGCTACAGAAATGTCACCTGGTCCACATATTACGGCAGAATAACCTCTTTCTTGAAATTGACCAGCTTCAGTACCATAAGAAACGAAATGGTTTCCATTATCCCCTGTGATCTGTCGAACAAAAGTTTCGGCCTCACCATTATTTTCGGGCCTCAGCCCTGGTACCGCTGATTTATTAGAAACAATTATTTTTGCGTCAGTAGAAATAGCTTTCATTTCTGACTCGATTTCTTTAACTTTTTCACTGTATTTTTCGATCCAAAAATCGACTTTTTGATCAGAGACCACTCTTATATCCATTTCAAAGGTACAATCTTTAGAGGTAATATTATGAGCTGTTCCTCCTTTTATAACTCCTACATGCAAAGTGGTATAAGGAGGATCGAATAGTTCTGCGGTTTCTGTCTGCTCAGCTTTTTTATTGCTCATATTCTGTTGGTTAGCCCAATCAATCAACTTTGCTCCATTCATTATTGCACTCACGCCTCTATCTAATATTGACGAATGAACCTCTTTTCCAACCAAATGCGTTGTAAAACCCAAAGCACCCTTATGTCCAGTTACTGCAAGCATATTAGATGGTTCACCAACGATTACCATGCTGGCCTTAGGCAATTTTTTTATCATTTCTTCGATCATTGGAGGTGCGCCAATACAGCCAACCTCTTCATCATAACTAAGCGCGATTTGAAGCGGTCTTTTCAAATTACTCTTATGACCCTCTATTGTTGCCCAAATAGCTAATGCATCAAATCCTTTCATATCACAGGATCCGCGACCATACAGTTTATTATTATTTTCTGTTAGCACCCAAGGATCAGTAATCCAATCCTGGCCTTCAACCGGAACTACATCAGTATGGCCAGATAACACTACACCTCCCTCTATTTGCGGGCCTACGTGAGCAAAAAGTGAAGCCTTACTCTTATCTCCATTATGTTTTCTATATGTTTTTATTTCAAATGAATTTAAGTAGTTCTCTACCCAATCAATAAGCTCAAGATTACTTCTATCACTCACAGTCGGAAAGCTTACTAATTTTTCTAAAATTTCTAGAGCCGACAGTTCATTCACTTGTTAATACCCACAATTAGTTGTCAACACATAGTGATTTTTTGCTATTTTCCTATAGACAGATGGTTCAGCCTTATAGCTTAAATCGTGAATAGGTGATGGAAGCGATTTGAAATTTAGATCTCTTTCCGACGTTCGCTTATCTGGATCCGCAATGGGCACCGCTTTTAATAGATCCCGTGTATAAGGATGTTGCGGGTTACGGAAAATACTTTGTCTGGG